>CAXMPC010000085.1:0-7500 GCA_964195335.1 uncultured Gammaproteobacteria bacterium
GACGCGCTCGGGGAAGATCCTGCGTGGGACGATGAAGAAGATCGCCGACGGCCAGGAGTACAAGATGCCGGCGACCATCGACGACCCGGCGATCCTCGATGAGATCACCGAGTCGCTGACCGGACTCGGCTACCCGAAGGCCTGAGCGGGATTCAACGGCCACGCCAAGGGCCCACCTTCCGGGGTGGGTCCTTTTTGCTGCCTGGGCCTGGCCGGACATAGCCCGGTGGCCCTGGTCTCCACCGGTTTGGTGGCGCCGACTTCGGCCAGGAACGCCTCGACTCGGTACACCAGGCCGCCGGTTTTGACGGCGCTGGTGAACGAGTGGCCGACGCCGGGCAGCAGTTCGAAACGGTAGCTGGTCTCCAGTCCGTGTTCCCGGATGGCGCAACGCATCCTGGCGATGAAATGGCGTCCCCGATCGACCCGGGTCTGCCCCTGGTCGCGATCCTTGCTCCCTGTGCAGTTGAAGCTGGTCCTGCGATCACGGTCGAGATCGCCGACCAGCACCGCCATCGGGATATCCAGGTAGGCGGGGATGTCGATCGCCGGCAGCCCGTTACGCTGGCCCAGGCCGTGCGGGAAGCGCCGCTGCGACTCGGGGAGGGTGTACCAGCCGGCCGCGCCGATGACCACGGCCGCGACCCGTTCCGGGTGGAGAGCGGCATAGCGGTGCGCGAACTGGCCGCCACCCGAGTAGCCGAACAGCAGCCGCCGGGGATTGTCGTCGAGACCGGCGGCCTCGACCACCTGCGTTATGGCCGCATCGAGGGCGACGTCAGCGCGCGGTCCGTCCTCACCGACGGCGAGTCGCTGGTAGCGGGGATAGCGAACCGTGTCGAACAGGGGGGCGATCAGGGCCGTGCCCAGCTGCTCGGCCAGTGTCTGGAAGGCGGTTGCCTGGTCTCGTGCCTGGCGGTTGATGCCGTGGATGCAGACCAGCACGCGGTCGGTCACCAGGGAGGCGCGGGGCAGGTAGGCATGGAACGCCAGATCGTATGGTGCCGACGTCTGCAGGTTCAGCAGGCGGCCGCGCGGCAGCCGCCCACTGGCTTGGCTTGGCATGGTTCTGGATTGTGCATTGGGCATGACGGTCTCCTTGTTCAGCCGGTAAGTGCTGCAGACGCGGTCGTTGGCGTGAAGTGCTCGGGGCACGCGGTCGGGCTGGTGACATCAAGCCGCCCGTCGGCGAGGTGCCATACACGGTCGGCACGTGCCTGCAGCGCTGGATCGTGGCTCACGTAGAGCACCGTGCCGAGGTAGTCGGCCAGCAAGCGCTCGAACAGGGCGCGGTTGTGATGGTCGAAGTTGGTGCCCATTTCGTCGAGCAGCAGCACCCGTGGTCGCAGCAGCAGGGCGCGGGCGAGGACGATGCGCTGGCGTTGGCCGAGAGACAGGTTGCGGCCGTGATCGCGCACGCGGGTTTCGAGACCCTGTGGCAACTCGGCGGCGAGGGCATCGAGGGCGCACAGTTTGCCAACCTCCGCCATGGCTTCGGCGTTCTCCTCGCGCTCGCCGTAACGAATGTTGGCGAGGACGGTGCCGCGCAGCAGTGGCGCATCAGCGCTGGCCAGGCCGACCGCCCGGCGCAGCGAGCCTCGGGTCATCCGCTCCAGATCCACGCCATCGACCGTGATCCGGCCATCATCGGCTTCGAGCAGTCGGGCGATCAACGCCAGTAGAGTTGATTTGCCCGAGGCGTTGGCACCGGTGAGGGCGATGCGTTCACCGGCACGGGCGACGGCCGAGATCCGGTCGAACAGGCCGTCGAGGCTGAGATTTTCCAGTGCCAGGGTGCCGCGACGGCGGCGCGGGCTCAGACTGATCTCGGCCGACGTCGGCGACATCGGGTCGAGGGCGAGGAATCCCTCGGCCTTTTCCCGCGCGACCTGCGCTCCCTGCCAGTATTCGTAGACCCGGGCCAGGTCGCGGGCGCCGGGCAGCAGCAGTGCGGTGACGCTCAGTGCCGCGGCAACGGCGGCCGGTCCGAGTTCACCACGACCGACCAGCCAGCTGCCTAGCAGCAGCACCAGCACGGTGGTGCCCCCACCGATGACGTCCGCCAGCGCGCGCAGCCAGCCGATCCAGCGGGCCCGTTCGACCATGGCATTGCGCAACCGCTCACCCTGGCGGCGCAGGCGGCGACGCTCTTGCTGGCGCTGGCCGTAGAGCTGCACGACGGTGAGGCTGTGCAGCTTTTCGCTGACGTTACCTGTCAGTCGCGCCCGGCGTTGTCGAGCTTCGCGAACAGCCGCGACCAGCGTGTGGCCGAGACGGGTCGCCACCAGGGCGCCAAAGGCGATGGCCATCGCGGCGGCCAATCCGAACAGCCAGTGCAGTGTGGTCAGGGCGATCAGGACACCGCAGAGCAGAAGCCCGGTGACCAGGCCCCGGGCGATGCCGAGGCTGATCCACAAACGCCAGGCGTTGAGGTCGCCGACGAAGCGCAGCAGCAGCCCGCCGGGATCGCGTGCCGCGACCGCCCGCGGCGACAGCTCGCCGAGATGACGGAACAGGGTGTCACGAACGTCGTTGACGAAGTGTTGCCCGAGTCGCTCGGCATCGACCCGCTCGCGCTGGCGCAGCAGTGCGCCGACGACGACCGTGATCCCGAGCAGGCCGCTGCTGAGAAGCAGCGAGCGTGACCACGCGCCGTTGAGCATGGTGTCGAACAGCCGCTCGACCAGCAGCGCACTGGCGATGGCCAACAACGCCTGGCCGAGGCCGTTCCCCAACAGCCGCCAGAGCAGGCCGTGACGGGTGCCGGCAAAGGTGCGTGGCAGGGTCATGCGACGGCTTTGACCGGCTGCACTGCGTACACCAGGTCGGTCATCAGGCGGTGGATCTCCGGGTTGCCGAGCGTCTCGATGTCGAGGATCGGGATATCGAGCGCCTGGCTGGTCTCGCGCACCGCCAGTGGCGAGGTGGTCAGTTTGCCGCTGACTCCGAGCATCAGCCAGCCGTGCTGCTGCAGCCAACTGACGCCGGCGACCGTGCCCATGGCATCGCTGCCGGCGAACAGCATGCCGTCGACCCGGCTGCGGAACGATCGCGACTGCAGCAGGGCCGCCGTTTCGCGCTGGTAGAGGCCGTCGGCGATTTCGATCACGACCACCTCGCAGCCTTGTGCGGCGAGGTGGCTGGTGAGTCGCTCTGCAATCCGTTCGAGTTCCTGCGATTCGAGCAGGTAGGTTGAGGCGTGACCGGCATCGGTGAAATCGACCACGGTCTCGGCCCCGGCATCGAGCATCGTCCAGGCATCGCCGCCCGAACCGGTGCCGGTGATCTTGGCCGCGCCGACGCGCAGACCGGAGCGCGTCAGACCGCGCACCAGGTGGGCGACGGTGGTGGTCTTGCCGGCGTTCATCGATGTGCCGGCGACGGCGAGCGTCAGCGGGCGCGGGGTCGACGTGCCGGCGGTCAGTGCGAAGCGGTCGAGGTTGAGGCACGCACCGGTCGCGTCGACCAGCAGCCCCAGTGGCTGGATGCGCGTGGCGTTTTTTGCTTGCTGGTGCTGGCACTCGACCATGGCGGCGATGCCGCCGGCGGCGACCAGTTGGCAGGGGCCAAGATCCTTTGGCACCAGGCCCTCGAACTGGTCGGGTGCGTAGCGGTTACCCATCGACACCACCACTTCGTCACCGGGGTGGAGATGGGCACGTCGTCCGCTGGGCAGTTCCAGCCGGGTGTGGTGACCGATACGCTCGACCCGGGCCAGCACCAGGTCACCGGCACGAGGAACGCCGGCGGTCATGCCGGCAACCAGGTCGTGCGGAAGGTGGCGGGTTGCGTAGGCGAACTTGGCGCGAGCAATGCGCTGACGGGTCAGTGGCGTTACGGTGGCCGTTGAGGTGGACGGCGCGCTGGGTAGCGGGAAGATCGGTTTCATCGGTTCTCTCCTGGTCGGGTCGAGTGGGTGTGCTACAGGTCGAGGATTTCGGTGACCGGTAGCAGGCTGATGTCGTGGTACTTGCCGTCGCCGCGGCTCTGCAGGCAGGCAAGCTCACCGACGCGGGCAAAAGTGGCGCGCGACAGGGTCTCGGTGCCGTCGGGTCCGGCACGTCGGACGCCGAAAGTGAGTCGCTCACGCTCACTGCAGGTGAGACGACCGAGGACGTTCTTGGTCACCCAGATGGTGCCGTCGGTAGCGAAGTCGCTCAGCCGCGAGGCGTTGTTGATGGTTTCGCCGAGGGCGGTGACCTCGACATGGGTCGGTGTCTCGTAGGTGCCGAACCACTCCTGTCCCTCGTCGATGCCGACGTTCAGGCGCAGGCGGTTGACCCAGTTCTTCTTGCGCGTCCAGCGGTCGTCGATCTCGCGCATCTTTTCGCGCATCTCGACACCGCAGCGCACCGCGTTCATGACGTAGTTGGAATCGGGCTGGGGCAGGAAGTAATAGAGCATGCCGTCACCGACGTGCTTGCCATGGGTGGCGTAGTAGCGCCGCAGCAGCGGCTCCATCGACGACCACACCTCGTTGATCAGTTCGAAATACTCCTCCGGTGGCAGCTCCGCGCAGATCTTGCAAGAGCCCTGCAGGTCGGCGGTGAGCACGGCCAGCTGGGTCAGGTGCGGGCGGCGTTTCTTCAGCAGGTCGCGGATGACCAGGTCACGGCGGGCGAGCAGGGTCAGGATCGAGTCCTGGTCCTCAGTCAGGGGCACGTAGGTAAAAAAGAGCCCCTCGCGGAAGAACGAGCAGTAGAGCTTGAACCACTGCGCCGGCTGACCGGGCGCGGCGAGGTTGACCTCGGTCCCGAGCACGCCACCCTCGGCGCCGGCCTCCTCGACCTCGTCGAAGGTCTGGATCAGGTGAGAGGCCAGGCGATGGTCGTCGCCATGGACTGCGTCCAGCAACTGCTGGTGGCCGAGGAAGTTCTTGGCAATTGCCAGGTGGAAACGCACCAATTCATCCCAGCCATCGACCCGCTCACCGAGATGGCCATCGACGATCTGCCGGAACAGGTTGTCCGTGGTGGTCTTACGTGTTCCGAAAATCGTGGTCGCGGCATTGGCGTTGCACCATTCCAGCTCGAAGCGGCGGTTGACCAGGTAGGCGGGGTGATCGAGGTCGTCGACAGTCAGTTGCAGCGGTTCATCGAAACAGATCTTGCTGTAACCGGCCGCCCCGGGCCGTGAGCGTGCAGTCCGAGCGCGGGATGTCGTGGAGGGACGGGTGGACTTGCCACGCAGGCGTGCCGGTTCCCGTTCGCCGATCAGTTCTGGTGCCTGGTTCATCATGGTTATCCTGCTGGGCCTGGTTTGAATCATATTGGGAAATAAATCCCATATGGGAATAATTTCCCATAATTCAATATTTGTCAAGGGACGACGTCACGAATCTGATGGCAACAGGCAGGAGCGGGCCGGTGTCGCCTGGCCGAAGCGGGTGGCGGCCTACCGAAATTCAGGGATTACAAGAGGAAACCGTTGGCCGGGTCGGGTCGTGACGTGGGTCGACCTGTCGACTGTACCCACGACGGATTGTTGACAATATCGTTATATATGCGAGTATTGGCTGATCATGTCGGTATATTGTCGACAATTATCAGGAGTCACTCCATGGCCACTTCACCTGAAGAGACCCATGTCACCATTTCTGAACGGATCTTCGCCCGCATTCAGCAGGAGATCGTCGAGGGGAAAATGAAACCGGGCAGCAAGATCAGTGAACCGGAACTGGCGCGTGCCTATGGCATCAGTCGCGGTCCACTGCGCGAGGCCATCGGCCGGTTGGAGGCGTGCAGTCTGGTGGTGCGTAAGGCGAATGTCGGCGCCCGCGTGGTCTCGCTCTCCAGCGAGCAACTGCTCGAGATCTACCACGTACGCGAGGCTCTCGAGGGAATGGCGGCACGGCTCGCGGCGACCGCGATGAGCGATGAGGAGATCGCCGATCTGGCCGGACTGCTCAGCGGCCACCGCCAGCAGATCGAGGAGGCGCCCGGTCTCGGCTATTTCCAGAAGGAGGGCGACCTCGATTTCCATTACCGGATCGTCCAGGGGAGCAAGAACAGCCGGCTGATCGAACTGCTCTGCAACGACCTCTACCACCTGGTCCGTCTCTACCGGCACCAGTTCGGCTTGGTGTCGCGCGCCCAGCGGGCGCTGGTCGAACACGAGCACATCGTCGCCGCCATCGCCGACCGCGACGGCGAAATGGCGGAGTTGCTGATGCGCCACCATATCCGTGCCACCCGCGCCAACGCGGTGCGCCGGATCGCCGAACAGGCGGCCGAGGTGGCGTGAGCGTGATGTGTGCAAAGCGCAGGGAGAGAGAATGAACGCAAGCAGCACTGACCGTAGCGGTAAGAAGTCGGTCGCCCTGTCGGGGCAGGTGGCGGGCAACACCGCGATCTGCACCGTGGGCGTTACCGGCAACGACCTGCACTACCGTGGCTACGACATCCTCGATATCGCCGAGACCTGCCAGTTCGAGGAGATAGCCTTCCTGCTGATCCACGGGCACCTGCCCAATGCCGCCGAACTGACCCACTACGAGGCCAAGTTGCGCTCTTTGCGTGGCCTGCCCGAGGCGGTAAAGAAGGCGCTGGAAGTGATTCCGCCGTCGGCCCACCCGATGGACGTCATGCGAACCGGCGTCTCGGTGCTCGGCACCTGCCTGCCGGAGAAGGACGAGCACACCACCGCCGGTGCGCGCGACATCGCTGACAAGCTGCTCGCCAGCGCCAGCTCGATCCTGCTCTACTGGTACCACTTCGCCGTCAACGGCAAGCGGATCGACGTCATGACCGACGATGACTCGGTCGGCGGTCACTTTCTCCACCTGCTGCACGGTGACCAGCCGAGTGATCTGTGGGTGCGTGCGATGCATACCTCGCTGGTGCTCTACGCCGAACACGAATTCAACGCCTCGACCTTCACTGGCCGTGTCATTGCTGGCACCGGGTCGGACATGTACTCGTGTATCACCGGTGCCATCGGCGCACTGCGCGGACCGAAGCACGGCGGTGCCAACGAGGTCGCGTTCGATATCCAGACCCGCTATGCCAGCCCCGAGGAGGCCGAGGCCGACATCCGCCAGCGGGTCGCCAAAGGCGAGGTGATCATCGGCTTCGGCCACCCGGTCTACACCGTCGCCGATCCGCGCAACCAGGTGGTCAAGGAGGTCGCCCGGAGGCTGTCCGCCGACGCCGGCAACATGAAGTTGTTTGGCATCGCCGAGCGGCTCGAAGCGGTGATGTGGGATGCCAAGCAGATGTTCCCGAACCTCGACTGGTTCTCGGCGATCTCCTATCACACCATGCGCATCCCGACTGCGATGTTCACGCCGCTGTTCGTCCTCTCCCGGATCACCGGCTGGGCGGCGCACGCCATCGAGCAGCGCATCGACAGGAAGATCATCCGTCCGAGCGCCGATTACGTCGGCCCGGAGAACCGGGAGTTCGTGCCGCTCGACCAGCGCCCCTGACCCGCGCTCCAGTTCGGAGTGAATCATCCGGCATTCGCCATGCCCGGCCAGTGCGCTTCTGTCCGGAGTGGAGT
>CAXMPC010000086.1:0-2888 GCA_964195335.1 uncultured Gammaproteobacteria bacterium
GTACGCTCCCACAGCAGGCTGGCAATGTGCTGGACACGGATCGGGCTGTCACGCTTCTCAAGCGCGCCGCCGATGTTCAGCAGGCAGCCGCAATCACCACCGACCAGCCGGTCGGGAGCCGAGGCGCCGATGGCGTCGACCTTGTCGGTGACCATCGCCGCCGAGATCGGCGCGTGCTTGACGGCGAAGGTGCCACCGAAGCCGCAGCACTCGGTCTGGCGCTCGAAACCGACCCGCTCGACATGGCCGAGGCGGTCGACCAGCTGCTCGGCGTCGCCGGCGACTCCCATCTCCCGCCGTGCATGGCACGAGGTGTGGATCGCCACCTTCTGCGGTGCACCGAGATCCTCGAGATCGATCTTCAGCACCCGGACCAGGAACTCGGTCAGCTCATAGATGCGCACCGAGAGGGCCTGCACCTCGGCAAACTCGGGCTCGCCGCGGAACAGGTCGAGATAGTGGTGCTTCATCATCGACGCGCAGGAACCGCTCGGCACCACCACCGGGTCGTCGCCGGGGAACAGGCCGACCTGATGGCGGGCAACGGTGCGCGCCTCGTCGTGGTAACCGGAGTTGTAGGCCGGCTGACCGCAGCAGGTTTGGCCCTGCGGGTAGATCACCTCGATGCCCTCGCGTTCGAGCAGGCGCACGCTGTCGACGCCGGCGTCGGGGAAGAAGAGGTCGATCAGGCAGGTGCCGAACAGGTAGACCCGTCGCGGCTTGTCATGATGCTCGATTGCCATGGTGCTTTTCCTCCGCCTAGCCGTAGGCCATCGCCGGCAGCCAGGTCACCAATGACGGGTAGGCCAGCACGATTCCCAGGGCTATCAGCTGCAGGATGATGAACGGCACCACCCCCTTGTAGATGTCGGACAGCCGCACGTCGGGTGGGCAAACCCCTTTCAAGTAAAAGAGCGCAAAACCTACCGGTGGCGTCAGGAACGATGTCTGCAAGGCGACGGCGACCAGCATCACGAACCAGACCAGCTCCGGGTTGTCGACCACGCCGTAGCCGTTGATATCGAGACCGAGTGCCGAGACCACCGGGGCGATCAACGGCAGCACGATCAGCGTGATCTCGATCCAGTCGAGCAGGAAGCCGAGCAGGAAGACGATGCCGAGAATGAACAGGATGATCCCGTACGGGCCGAACGGCAGGCCGGTCAGCGCCGATTCGATCAGTTCATCACCGCCGAGTTCGCGCAACACCAGTGCGAAGCAGGTCGCGCCGAGAAAGATCGCGAAAATGTACGCGGTAGTGTTGTAGGTGCCTTGAAGCACGTCCTTGAGCACGCGGAAGCTGAACTTCCTGTTGTAGATCGCCAGCAGGGTCGCACCGAGCGCACCGACACCGCTGGCCTCGGTCGGCGTGGCAATGCCGGCGAAAATCGAGCCGAGCACAGCGATGATCAGCATCACCGGCGGCAGGATGTTCTTGAATACCTCAAGGATCACCTTCCAGTCGACGTCACGGCGGTCCTCCGGTAACGGCACTGCGGATGGCATGAATATGCCGACGAGCAGCAGGAAGACGATGTACAGCCCGCCGAGCAGCAGGCCCGGGAAGACCGCGCCCATGAACAGGTCGCCGACCGAGATGCCGAGCTGGTCGGCCATGATCACCAGCATGATCGACGGTGGGATCAGGATGCCGAGGGTGCCGGCACCGGCGATGGTGCCGAGCGCCAGCGAGATATTGTAGTTCTGTTTCATCATCGCCGGCAGCGACAGCAGGCCGAGCAGCACCACCGAAGCGCCGATGATGCCGGTCGAGGCGGCGAGAATGATGCCGATCGCTGTCACCGTGATCGCCAGTCCGCCACGCACCTTGCCGAACAGCTCCTGCATCGAGTGCATCAGCTTCTCGGCGACGCCCGACTTGTCGAGCATCACGCCCATGAATATGAACATCGGCAACGCGACCAGGACCCAGTTGTCCATGATCTTGTAGATGCGGTTGACCACCAGGCCGAGGGTCAGGAAATCGAGACCGGTGAGGGTATCGAAGTAGAGATCGGTGATGTAGCCGACACCTGCGAACAGTACGCCGACACCGCCGAGAACGTAGGCGACCGGGATGCCGGTGAACAGGAACGCGATGAACGTCAGGAACATTCCGATGACAAGGTAGTCATTGATTTCCATCACACGCCCCTCCGGAACAGCAGCACGGTGTCACGGATCAGGCGTGATGTGATGGCGATGAACAGCAGGCCGAAACTCAGCGGAATCACCGCCTTGATCGCCCAACGCCAGGGCAGCCCGACTGGTGCATCGGAACGTTCGTTGATGCGCCACGAGTCGTAGAAGAAATCGAGGCCGTTGAAAAAGACCACGGCAATGAACGGGTAGACAAGGAACAGGATGCCGATGATTTCCCAGATCCGCTGGGCATTTCGGCTCAGCCGCATGTGCAGCAAGTCGACCCGGATGTGGGAATCGTTGGCCTGGGCGTAGGCAACGCCGAACATCACGCCGACCGCGTAGAGATGCCACTGCAGTTCCTCGAACACAGGCAGGCCGCCGCCAAAACCGTAGCGCAGCACGATCTGCGTGATGATGATCACTATCAGGGCCGCGTAGACCCAGCTGATGACATACCCGGTACGCAGTACCCACTTGTCCAGCCAGTCGGACAGCGGTACCGCCGGTTCCTGTCGGTTCATCTCCACGGCAATTTCCTCGCTCGTCGTCATCCTGTCCCGGCTTGCGGGACGTGGGGGTCATCGCCAAGCCGCTCCCTCACCGCTCCTTCTGCTGTCGCCAGCGGCAAGAAAAAGGCTTGGCCATGAACCCGTCCAAGGACGTGCCGGGCGACGGAATCCGCCGCCCGGCACGGACTGGATCAGCGTCGCGTTACCTCAACGCTCGGCACGCGGCAGGAAGGC
>CAXMPC010000087.1:0-11153 GCA_964195335.1 uncultured Gammaproteobacteria bacterium
GAGCGGACGGGACTCGAACCCGCGACCCCCGGCGTGACAGGCCGGTATTCTAACCAACTGAACTACCGCTCCAGATACTACTGGTGGGTGCTGAGGGATTTGAACCCCCGACATTCGCCTTGTAAGGGCGACGCTCTCCCAGCTGAGCTAAGCACCCACGGGAAGCGCGTCAGTTTACGGCAACCTTCAGGGCTTTGCCAGCCTTGAAAGCGGGGGCATTCGACGCCGCGATGTCGATCTGTTCCCCGGTCTTCGGGTTGCGGCCCTTGCGCGCCTCACGATGGCGAACGAGGAAGCTGCCGAAGCCGATGATGGAGACCTGATCGCCATTTTTCAGCGCACCTGAGATGGCGTCGACCAGAGCGTCGACAGCACGGCCGGCCTGGGCCTTGGAGAGGTCAGCTGCTTCTGCGACCGAATCGATCAGATCTGCTTTGTTCATTTGAATTGCCTTTGCTGGTGTCGTGGGACCGGTCTGGGCGTCTGCGCGCTTCGCCGGATGGGTAAACAAGATGGCGGAATTTATACCGATGACCGCCATGGGCTGTCAACACAAAATCGCCCGGCGCCTATGCGAGCGCCGGGTTTGGTAATCAGTGGGCGCGCAAGCCGTTCTTACCGCCCTCTTTGGCGCCCTCCTTGACCCCCTCGGTCGCCTCGTCCGGAGACGGCGTCGGCATGTGCTGCAGGGCTACCTGCAAAACGTCGTCTATCCACTTGACTGGGCGGATATCAAGGTCCTGTTTGATGTTCTTCGGGATCTCGGCCAGGTCGCGCTCGTTCTCGTCCGGGATCAGTACTATGCCGATGCCACCACGGCGGGCCGCCAGCAGTTTCTCCTTGAGACCGCCGATCGGCAGCACCTCACCACGCAGTGTGATCTCGCCGGTCATGGCGACGTTTGCGTGGACCGGAATGCCGGTCAGCGCCGACACCAGGGCGGTGCACATGCCGATGCCGGCACTTGGGCCGTCCTTCGGCGTCGCCCCCTCTGGGACGTGGATATGGACGTCGTATTTCTGATGAAAATCGGCTTCCAGGCCAAGTACCTGGGCGCGGCTGCGGACCACGGTCATCGCCGCCTGGATCGACTCGCGCATCACCTCGCCAAGGTGACCGGTGTGGATCAGCTTGCCCTTGCCCGGCACCATCGCCGACTCGATGGTCAGCAGTTCACCGCCGACCTCGGTCCAAGCCAGCCCGGTCACCTGCCCGACCTGGTCGTTGACGTCGGCCTTGCCAAAGCGGAAGCGGCGTACGCCGAGATAGCGCTCGAGGGTTCGCGGTGAGATCTTGATCAGTCTGTTGGCGTGCTTCTCTGCCCGCAGCAGGATCCCCTTGACCACCTTGCGCGAGATCTTGGCCACCTCGCGCTCGAGGTTGCGCACACCGGCCTCACGCGTGTAGTGACGGATGATGTCGCGGATCGACGGACCCGAGATCGACAACTCATCCTCCTTCAGACCATTGTTCTTCAACTGCTTCGGCACCAGGTAACGCTGGGCGATCTCGGTCTTCTCGTCCTCGGTGTAGCCCGGCAGCCGGATAACCTCCATGCGGTCGAGCAACGGCCCGGGGATGTTCAGGGTGTTGGCCGTGGCCACGAACATCACGTCGGAGAGATCGAAGTCGACCTCGAGGTAATGGTCGTTGAAGGTGTGATTCTGCTCCGGGTCGAGCACCTCGAGCAGCGCCGACGAAGGGTCACCACGGAAGTCCATCGACATCTTGTCGATTTCGTCGAGCAGGAACAGCGGGTTGCGCACCCCGATCTTGGACATTTTCTGGATGATCTTGCCCGGCAGCGAACCGATGTAGGTGCGCCGATGGCCGCGGATCTCGGCCTCGTCGCGCACCCCGCCGAGCGACATGCGCACGAACTTGCGTCCGGTGGCGCGCGCGATCGACTGCCCGAGCGAAGTCTTGCCGACGCCGGGCGGTCCGACCAGGCAGAGGATCGGGCCCTTGATCTTGCGTACCCGCTGCTGCACCGCGAGGTACTCGATGATCCGCTCCTTGACCTTCTCCAGGCCGTAGTGGTCGGCCTCGAGGATCGCCTCGGCCTTGGGCAAGTCACGCAGGATCTTGGCGCGTTTCTTCCACGGAACACCGATCAGCCAGTCGATGTAGGTGCGCACCACGGTCGCCTCGGCCGACATCGGCGACATCATCTTGAGCTTGTTCAGCTCGGCGGTGGCCTTGGTCTTGGCCTCCTTGCTCATGCCGGCCTTTTCGATCTTCTGCGCCAGATCCTCGACCTCGTTGGGCGCGTCCTCGAGTTCGCCGAGTTCCTTCTGGATCGCCTTCATCTGCTCGTTGAGGTAGTACTCGCGTTGGCTCTTCTCCATCTGGCGCTTGACCCGGCCGCGGATCCGCTTCTCCATCTGCAGGATCTCGACCTCGGACTCCATCAGCCCCATCAGGTGCTCCAGACGTTGCTGCACTTGGCCCATTTCGAGGACGTTCTGCTTCTCTTCGAGCTTCAGCGTCATGTGCGCGGCGATGGTATCGGCGAGGCGGCCGAGGTCCTCGATGCCCTGCAGCGAAGTGAGGATCTCCGGCGGGATCTTCTTGTTCAGCTTGACGTACTGCTCGAACATGCCGAGCGCCGAACGCAACAGCACCTCGGCCTCGCGCTCGACCAGTTGGTCGGCTTCGACGATCGGCGAGACCTCGGCGGCGAAGAAGGGGTCGGTGGCAACGTAATCGTGGACCAGCGCGCGGCGCTCGCCCTCGACCAGGACCTTGACCGTGCCGTCGGGCAGCTTGAGCAACTGCAGCACGGTGGCCAGGGTGCCGATCGGGTGGATGTCGGCCACCGCCGGGTCGTCGACCTCGGCACTGCGCTGCGACACCAGCAGGATCTGCTTGTCGTTGCCGAGCGCCTCATCGAGCGCCTTGATCGACTTGTCGCGACCGACGAACAGCGGGATCACCATATGGGGGAAAACCACCACGTCGCGTAGCGGCAACACGGGCGTCACGAAGCGCTCGCCGTCTACGACGGACACGTTGGCATCTTGGTCGGCCATGAGAGACTCCTAGGGTCGTTGCGCGGGGCCGGACCGCGGCAGGTCCGCGGGGCCGGGGCGGGCGGGTCGGCGGTCAGTCCGCGGCGATCCGCTGTCGCTCGATCCCCTCGTAAATCAAGTAAGGTTTCGACTCGCCGGTCACCACCGACTCGTCGATCACCACCTTGCCGACGTTTTCCATCGACGGCAGGTCGTACATCGTGTCGAGCAGGATCTGCTCGAGAATGGTGCGCAGGCCGCGGGCGCCGGTCTTGCGCTCCATCGCCTTGTGCGCGGTCGCGCGCAGCGCATCCTCGCGGAACTCGAGGTCGACCCCCTCCATGCGGAACAGCTTGGCGTACTGCCGGGTCAGGGCGTTGCGCGGCTCGGTCAGGATGCGCACCAACGAGTCCTGGTCGAGTTCCTCGAGGGTTGCGACCACCGGCAGGCGGCCGACGAACTCGGGGATCAGGCCGTAGCGGATCAGGTCCTCGGGTTCAGCACGGCCGAGCAGCTCGCCGATCGAACGGCGGTCGTCCTTGGCCTTGACCTCGGCCGAGAAACCGATACCGCCTTTCTCCGAGCGCTGGCGGATGATCTTTTCGAGGCCGTCAAAGGCACCGCCGACGATGAACAGGATGTTGGCGGTGTCGACCTGCAGGAACTCCTGCTGCGGATGCTTGCGGCCACCCTGCGGCGGCACCGACGCCACGGTGCCCTCGATCAGCTTCAGCAGGGCCTGCTGCACCCCTTCGCCGGAGACGTCGCGGGTGATCGACGGGTTGTCTGACTTGCGCGAAATCTTGTCGATTTCGTCGATGTAAACGATGCCGGTCTGCGCCTTGTCGACGTCGTAATCGCACTTCTGCAACAGTTTCTGGATGATGCTCTCGACATCCTCGCCGACATAGCCCGCCTCGGTCAGCGTCGTCGCATCGGCGATGGTGAACGGCACGTTGAGCAACCGGGCAAGGGTCTCGGCCAGCAGCGTCTTGCCGGTGCCGGTCGGACCGATCAGCAGGATGTTGCTCTTGGTCAGTTCGACATCGTCATCCTCGACCTCGGCGTTGAGCCGCTTGTAATGGTTGTAGACGGCGACCGCCAGGGTCTTCTTGGCGCGATCCTGACCGATGACATAATTGTTCAGTATATCATTGATTTCTTTAGGCTTAGGTAGCGAAGTGCCGGCTTCTGCCGCGGGCCGCTCCTGCATCTCCTCACGGATGATGTCGTTGCACAGTTCCACGCATTCGTCACAGACGTAGACCGACGGCCCGGCGATCAGCTTGCGTACCTCGTGCTGGCTCTTGCCGCAGAACGAGCAGTACAGCAGCTTGCCGTCGTCCTTGCCGTTGGAGTCGTCGCTCATCGTGTCACCTTGTCGCTGGTCTGGTTCAAGCCCAAGATGCGGACTTTTATCCCGGAATGCAAGGCCGCGCCGGGAGTGAGTTGCGCCAGGTCATGCCACGCCCAGGCAGGTTCGGGCAAGTGGCATCAACCTGTTGGATCACCCGGAAGACAACCGGTTCCCGGGTCACACCGGGAGCGCTCAAAATCAGGCGTCCTGGTCGGCAGTCCGTGCCGTCAGCACGCCGTCGATCAGGCCGTACTCCTTGGCCTCATCGGCGCTCATGAAGTAGTCGCGATCGGTGTCTGACTTGACCTTGTCCAGCTCCTGGCCGGTGTGCTCGGACAGGATCCGGTTGAGGCGGTCACGGGTGTTGAGCATCTCGCGGGCATGGATCTCTATATCCGCCGCCTGGCCCTGCATGCCACCGAGCGGCTGGTGGATCATCACCCGCGAGTGCGGCAGGCAATAGCGCTTGCCGTTGGCGCCGCCGGCAAGCAGCAGCGCGCCCATGCTCGCCGCCTGGCCGATGCACATGGTGCTGACGTCAGGCTTGATGAACTGCATGGTGTCGTAGATCGACAGCCCGGAGCTGACCACGCCACCCGGCGAGTTGATGTAGAGATGGATATCCTTGTCCGGATTCTCCGCCTCGAGGAACAGCAACTGGGCGACGACCACGTTGGCGACGAGGTCCTCGACCGGGCCGACCAGGAAGATCACCCGCTCCTTGAGCAGCCGTGAATAGATATCGTAGGCACGCTCACCGCGGGCCGTCTGCTCGACGACCATCGGGATCAGGCTCATCGCGGTTTCGCTAGGCCCGCTCATGCCCCCGCCTCCGCGGTGGGGGCACCGCCTGGTGCCTTCATCATCTCGTCGAACGGGATCTGTTCATCGACCACCTTGGTGCGCTCCAGAACCCAGTCGACCACCTGGTCCTCGAGCACCGACATCTCGACCGACGACAGTTGCTCGCGGTCGCTGTAGAACCACTTGATTACTTCCTCGGGATTCTCGTAACCGCTGGCGTGGCTCTCGACCATCTGCCGTACACGTTCGGCATCGGGCTCCAGCTCGCTCGCCTTGACCAGTTCACCGACCAGCAGGCTCAGCGCGACCCGGCGCCCGGCCTGTTCGGTAAACAACTCGCGCGGCAGGCCCGTTTTCGCCTTGATCCCGGCGCGCTCCTGCATCTGCTCAATCATGCGATCGATCTCCTCGTCGACCAGCCCCTGCGGCACGGCGACCGGGTTGGCCTCGACCAGGCGGTCGAACAGGTCACCCTTGACCCGCCCACGGGTCGCCTGCTCCAGCTCGCGCACCATGTTCTGCTTGACCGCGTCGTAGAACGCCTCCTGGCCACCCTCCTCGACCCCGAACGAGGTGAAGAAGGCGTCGTCCAGTTCCGGCAGGATCGGGGCCGACACGCCCTTGATCTCGATCGCGAACTGGGTCGCCTTGCCGGCCAGCTCCTGGTTCTGATAGTCGTCGGGAAAGGCCAGGTCGAGGGTCGGCTTGTCGCCGGCATTGGCGCCGGTCAGCCCGTCCTCGAACCCGGGAATCATCTGGCCGGAACCGAGAACCAGCGGGTAGTCGTCGGCACTGCCACCGGGGAAGGTCTCGCCATCGATGCGGCCTTCGAAACTCATGGTGACGCGATCGCCCTCCTCGGCCGGCCGCTCGGCCGGCTCCCAGCGGGTGCGCTGGCGGCGCATGTTCTCGACCACCTTGTCGACGTCGGCATCATTGATCTCGGCCGAAACCCGCTTGACCTCGAGTTCCTCCAGCGGCTTGAGCTCGATCTCGGGATAGACCTCGAAGGTGGCGCTGAACTCGAACGCCTCACCAGAGGCGTCCTGGCTGCGCTCGACGCGTGGGCCGCCGGCAGGGCGCAGTTGCTCTTTCTGCACCGTCTCGATAAAGCTCGACTGGATCAGCTCGCCCAGCACCTCCTCGCGCACCTGCTTGCCATACATCTGGCGCACGACGCGTATCGGCACCTTGCCCGGACGAAAGCCGTGCACCTTGGTCTGCGGCGCCATCGACTTGAGGCGCTCCTCGACCTGGCTGTCGACATCCTCGGCCGGGACCTGGACGGTCATCTTCCGCTCGAGGTCACTGATCTTGTCCACCGATACCTGCATTGACTCGTCTACCTAGTTAGATGTGAGCGGGCGGCTGCGTTACGGCTAGGCCAGTGTCCCGCGTAGGCTGTCACCCCGGTACGCCCTGGGGCGGCGCTACCGGCCATGGTGCGGCACACTGCCACGCGTGGGACCGGATGATGCTGGTGCGGACGGGGAGACTCGAACTCCCACACCGTGAGGTACTGGCACCTAAAGCCAGCGCGTATACCAATTCCGCCACGTCCGCCGGGGCCCGGCCATGCCGGACACCGAACGGGCGATTATACCGGAGCACCGGGCCGGCGATACCCCGCACGGCGCCCGGACCTGAATCAGCCGGCCAAATCGAGCAGCAGGCCATTCATCCGGCGTACGAATGCCGCCGGGTCCGCCAGCTTGCCGCCCTCACTCAGCAGTGCCTGTTCGTAGAGCAACTCGGCCCACTCGCCAAAGCGCGCTTCGTCGCTTTCGCCACCGAGGCGATCAACCAGCCGGTGGTCCGGGTTGAGCTCCAGCGTCAGCGGGATGTTCGGCACCTCCTGCCCGGCCGCCTGCAGCAACCGTCCAAGGTGGGCGCTCATACCCGCCTCCTGCGCCACAAGGCAGGCCGGCGAATCGGTCAGGCGCGCGGTGAAGCGGACCTGCTCGACCCGCTCCCCGAGCGCTGTCTTGACCCGATCGACCAAGTCGCCCTGCTCGGCCTTGGCCTGTTCGACGCGCTTTTCCGCGTCCTCGTCGAGCCCTTCGACCTCGCCCTGGCTGACCGACTGCAGCGACTTGCCGTCGAACTCGGTCAGCATGCCGACCAGCCACTCGTCGATGCGGTCGTGCAGCAGCAGCACCTCGATGCCCTTTTTGCGGAACAGCTCCAGGTGCGGGCTGTTGCTGGCCGCGGCGAAGGTGTCGGCGGTAACGTAGTAGATCTTCTCCTGCCCATCGGGCATGCGCCCGACGTAGTCGTCCAGGCTCACCGTCTCGGCATCACCTTCACCCTGGGTCGAGGCAAAGCGCAGCAGCTTGGCGATGCGCTCGCGGTTCTCATGATCCTCGCCCGGCCCCTCCTTGAGCACCTTGCCGAAGGCCTCCCAGAAGGTGGCGTAGGTTTCCGGGTCGTCCTTGGCCATGGTCTCGAGCCGACCGAGCACGCGCTTGACCGAGGCGCCGCGGATGGCATCGATGGCCCGGTTGTGTTGCAGGATCTCGCGCGAGACGTTCAGTGGCAGGTCGTCGGAGTCGATAACACCGCGGACGAAACGCAGGTAGCCAGGCATCAGGTGCTCAGCATCGTCCATGATGAAGACCCGGCGCACATAGAGCTTGATGCCCTGGCGCTTTTCACGGTCCCAGAGGTCGAACGGCGCCCGCTTCGGGATGTAGAGCAGCGAGGTGTACTCGTGCTTGCCCTCGACCCGGTTGTGCATGTGCAGCAGCGGGTCCTCGAAGTCATGGGCGATATGCTGGTAGAAGCCGTTGTACTCCTCGTCGCTGATCTCGCTCTTGGACCGCATCCACAGCGCCGAGGCGCGGTTGATGGTCTCCATCTCGGCCGGCTTGGCGTCGTCGCCCTCGCCACTCGGTTCGCCGAGCATCTCGATCGGCAACGGGATATTGTCGGAGTAGGTAGTGATGATGGAGCGCAGCCGATAGGGTTCGAGGAATTCGTCCTCGCCTTCACGCAGGTGCAGCGTCACCGTGGTGCCGCGGTCCGTGCGTTCGACAGTCTCCAGCGAGTAGTCTCCCTTGCCCTCCGAGACCCAGCGCACACCGTGCTCGGCGCCGAGGCCGGCCCGCCGGGTCTCGACCGTGACCTGGTCGGCGACGATGAACGTCGAGTAAAACCCGACGCCGAACTGGCCGATCAGGTTGCTGTCCTTGGCCTGGTCACCGGTCATGTTGCTGACGAACTCGCGGGTGCCTGAGCGGGCGATGGTGCCGAGATGCTCCTGCACCTCCTGGCGTGACATGCCGATGCCGTTGTCGCTGACGCTGACTGTGCGAGCGGCCTTGTCCACCTCCAGGCGGATGCGCAATTCACCGTCACCCTCATAGAGGGCGTCGTCGCCGAGCGCCTCGAAGCGCAGCTTGTCGGCGGCATCGGCGCCGTTTGACACCAGTTCGCGGAGGAAGATCTCCTTGTTGGAATAGAGCGAGTGGATCATCAGGTCCAGCAGCTGCTGGACCTCGGCCTGGAAGCCGAGTTTCTCCTTGTGTGCATCAACGGTCATCGGGGTGGTTCCTCCTGCAAACGAATCAGATCAGATCGGCGTGAGATGGGGGCGGCCAGCCCGACTTTCAACCCCCACCGGCCATGCTGCGCCGCAGCGAGCAGCACGTTATCATGACGGGCCGCTCGGCCCGGGGGATCGATGACCGGGCGGTAGTGACACATTCCAGGCAGGGGGCTTCCAGATCATGCGCTACATCAAACGCTTCTCCGAGCTCGGCATGGGCGACGTTCCACTGGTCGGGGGCAAAAACGCCTCGCTGGGCGAGATGTACTGCGCCCTGAAGGCCAACGGGGTCAAGGTACCTAACGGCTTCGCCACCACCACCGCGGCCTACCGCCACTTCTACGAGCACAACGGCCTGACCCAGCGCATCACCGACGCCCTGGCCGCGCTGGCTGTCGACGACGTCATCGCCCTGGCCGCGACCGGCAAGCAGATCCGCGACTGGATCCTGGCCGGCGAGATGCCGGCCGACCTGGTCGAGGAAATCCAACTCGCCTACAGGAGACTAGGCGAAGAGTACGGTGCCGACCCCGACGTCGCGGTACGCAGCTCGGCCACCGCCGAGGACCTGCCCAACGCCTCGTTCGCCGGCCAGCAGGACACCTACCTTAATATCCGTGGCGAGGTGCAGCTGACCGAGATGGTCAAGCGCGTCTTTGCCTCGTTGTTCACCGACCGCGCCATCTCCTACCGCGTCCACCAGGGTTTCGACCACATGGACGTCCTGCTGTCGGTCGGCGTGCAGAAAATGGTCCGCTCCGACAAAGCGACCTCGGGGGTGATGTTCACCCTCGACACCGAGTCGGGTTTCCGCGACGTGGTGTTCATCACCGCCGCCTACGGCCTCGGCGAGAACGTCGTCCAGGGCGCGGTCAACCCGGACGAGTACTACGTCTTCAAGCCGACGTTGGCGACCGGCCACCGCCCGATCATCCGCCGCCACCTCGGTGAAAAGGCGATGCGCATGATCTACAGCGACGACCCGGCCTCGGCCGAGCCGGTGGCCAACATCGATGTGCCAGAGGCCGAGCGCGACACCTTCTGCCTCGCCGATGACGAGGTGCTGGAGCTGGCACGCTACGCGGTCGAAATCGAGCGTCACTACTCTGAGCAGGCCGGTCACGACCAGCCGATGGACATCGAGTGGGCCAAGGACGGGCTCTCCGGCGAGCTGTTTATCGTCCAGGCACGCCCGGAGACGGTGCAAGCCACCGCCGACGTCAACGTCAAGGAAGTGTTCAAACTCGACTCGCGCGGCGAGGTGGTCGCCGAGGGCAAGAGCGTCGGCCAGAAAATCGCCGTCGGCAAGGCGCGGGTGATCAAGGATGCCTCGCAGATGCACGAGGTGCAGCCGGGGGACGTCCTGGTTTCCGACATCACCGACCCGGACTGGGAGCCGGTGATGAAAATCGCCGCGGCCCTGGTCACCAACCGCGGTGGGCGCACCTGCCACGCGGCAATCATCGCCCGCGAGCTCGGCATCCCGGCCGTGGTCGGCTGCGGCAACGCCACCGAGACCGTCCCGCACGATACCGAGATCACCGTCTCCTGCGCCGAGGGCAACAACGGCTACGTTTACGCCGGGCACATGCCGTTCACCATCGAGCGCATCCCGCTCGGCGGCCAGGCGCAACTCGACACCAAGATCATGCTCAACCTGGCCAACCCCGAGATTGCCTTCGAGACCAGCCGACTGCCGGTCGAGGGGGTCGGACTGGCGCGCCTCGAGTTCATCATCAACAACACCATCCGCGTCCACCCGCGTGCGCTGCTCGAGTACGACAGCCTCGACGCCGGCCTCAAGGCCGAGATCGATGCCATCACCCGCGGCTACACCGATCGCCGCGAATTCTTCCGCCAGACGCTGGCTGAAGGGGTGGCGACCATTGCCGCCGCCTTCTATCCACGCCAGGTCATCGTCCGCCTCAGTGACTTCAAGTCCAATGAATACGCGTCGATGATCGGCGGCCGCGGCTTCGAACCCGAGGAGGAGAACCCGATGCTCGGCTTCCGCGGCGCGGCACGCTACCCGGCGCCCGATTTCGCCGAGTCGTTCGCCCTCGAGTGCGAGGCGCTGCGCCAGGTGCGCGAGGACATGGGGCTGACCAACGTCACCATCATGGTGCCGTTCGTGCGCACTCCCGAAGAGGGGCGCACGGTCCTCGAACTGCTCGCCCGCAACGGCTTGCGTCGCGGCGAGAACGGCCTGCAGGTGATCCTGATGTGCGAGATCCCGGCCAACGCCCTGCTCGCCGACCAGTTCCTGGAGGATTTCGACGGCTTCTCGATCGGCTCCAACGACCTGACCCAGCTGACTCTCGGCGTCGACCGCGACTCCGGGCTGCTGACCGGCTACGACGAGCGCAACGAGGCGGTCGGCATCCTCATGGAAATGGCGATCAACGCCTGCCGCAAGCACGGCAAGTACGTCGGC
>CAXMPC010000088.1:0-2696 GCA_964195335.1 uncultured Gammaproteobacteria bacterium
TGTCGAAATCGGGCACGAAGCCGTTGTCCGCGGTGCAGGCGAGGTAGTGCGGTTCGGCCCCGGCGAGCAGCGCGGCCCCCTCGTAGATCTGGTAGAAGGGGTTGGGCATGGCCACCAGGGCTTCCCGTCCGCGATCGATCACGGCCTGGGTGAAGGCGAACAGTGCCTCGCGTGAGCCGCTGACCGGCAGCAGGTGACGCTCGGGATCGAGGTTTCCATCCGGCAACGCGAAACGCCGCGAGCACCAGTCGGCGATGGCCTGGCGCAGTTCCGGGTTGCCGGCGGTGACCGGGTAGCGGCCAAGGCCGTCGAGGGCGGCGACCAGGGCGTCACGAACCAGCACCGGTACCGGGTGCTGCGGCTCACCGATGGAGAGGGCGACATGCTCCAGTTCCCGTGGTGGTGTCGCACCGGCAAGCAGCAGGCGCAGACGTTCGAACGGGTAGGGCTGCAGACGGTCGAGATCGGGATTCATGGCAGGGTCCGGGCGATGCGCCCGTATTAGGCCACCGCGACCTGCCGTGCGCAACGATGCCATAGAGGCAAAACGGGCTATGATTCACTGAAAGCGACATGGAGGCCGCCCGGTCTGGAGGAGTGAGCCGTTGGCTCGACGGGAGGTGGCCCGGGAGAAGGCAATGGAGAAGATCTGGCTGCGGAGCTATCCGCAGGACGTGGCGCCGGAAATCGATCTCGAGCAGGTGCCGACACTGGTCGGACTGTTCGACGAAGCGGTCGCGCGTCATGCCGACCGCCCGGCCTATTCCAATCTCGGCCATGACATCAGCTACGCTGAATTGGAGCGGCTCAGTGCCGCCTTCGCCGCCTGCCTGCAGCACCGTTTCGGCCTGACCAAGGGCGAACGCGTTGCCATCATGATGCCGAATGTCCTGCAGTACCCGGTGGTGCTGTTCGGCGCACTGCGTGCCGGACTGACGGTGGTCAACGTCAACCCGCTGTACACAGCACGCGAGTTGAATCACCAACTCGAGGACTCGGGCGCGACGGTGATTGTGGTCCTGGCCAACTTCGCCCAGGTGGTCGAGAAGGCGCTCGCCGGCACCGACATCAAGCACGTGGTCGTCACCCAACTGGCCGATTTGCTGCCCGCGCCAAAACGGCAGTTGGTGAATTTCGTCGTCCGCTGGGTGAAGAAAATGGTGCCACCGTACGCACTGGACGGCGAACTGAGCCTGCGCTCGCTGTTGGCGGAGAGGGGCAGGGCCTCGTTCACGCCTGTGTCGGTCACCCGCGACGACGTCGCCTTCCTGCAGTACACCGGTGGCACCACGGGCCGGGCCAAGGGCGCGGTGCTGACCCACGGCAACATGGGCGCCAACGTAATGCAGGCGTCGGCATGGATTGGGGCACGGCTCGAACACGGTCGCGAACTGGTCGTCACCGCGCTGCCGCTCTATCACATCTTCGCATTGACGGCGAACTGCCTGACCTTCATGCGTTTCGGTGCCCGCAACCTGCTGATCACCAACCCGCGTGACATCCCGGGTTTCATCAAGGAGATCGGCGGTATCGGCTTCACCGCGATTACCGGGGTCAACACACTGTTCAACGCTCTGCTCAACGCGCCGGGTATCGAGGGGGTCGATTTCAGCAAGCTGCGCCTGACGCTGGGCGGCGGGATGGCGGTACAGAAGGCGGTGGCCGAGCGCTGGCAGCAACTGACCGGTTGCACGCTGCTCGAGGCCTACGGCCTGACCGAGACCTGTCCGGCGGTGACCATCAACCCGATGACGCTCGAGGCCTACAACGGCAGCATTGGTCTGCCGTTGCCGTCGACCGAGGTCAGCGTGCGCGATGCCGAGGACAGAGAGGTCGAGATCGGCGAGCGTGGCGAACTCTGGGTACGCGGGCCGCAGGTGATGCGCGGTTACTGGCGTCAGCCCGACGAGACCGCGGCGGTTCTCGATCGCGAGGGTTGGCTGCGCACGGGTGACGTGGCGACCATCGACAGCGAGGGTTACGTGCGCATCGTCGATCGCATGAAGGACATGATCGACGTCTCCGGATTCAACGTTTACCCGAACGAAATCGAGGACGTCGTTGCGCTGCTGCCCGAGGTGCGCGAGGTGGCTGCGGTCGGCGTGCCCGACGCCCACTCCGGCGAGGCGGTCAAGCTGTTTCTCGTCTGCGACGAACCAGGCCTGACGGTCGAGGCGGTGCTGCGCCATTGCCGAGAGAACCTGACTCGCTACAAGGTGCCCAAGCACGTCGAGTTCCGCGAGGAACTGCCGAAGACCAATGTCGGCAAGATCCTGCGCCGCGCCTTGCGAGACGAGGCGCGTGCTACGGCATAGGGTCTGGCCAACGCTCGATCCGCGCTATAGCATCGGAGGCAGGCCGGTTGCGGCCTCATGACAATGAATCGGCGGCTATGTACCGCCTATAACAAATGGTGGAGGGTAAGAGATGCGACATTCAGTACTGCGCACCAGTATGCGCGTAGCCGTTGCGGCTGCAATATCCATGAGTGTGTCCGGGCTGGCACAGGCGTCTGGATTCATGATCGTCGAACAGAGCGTGCGCGAGGTCGGTCGCTCGATTTCGGGTGCATCGGCCAGTAACGACAGCCTCGGCAGCCTGTACTTCAATCCCGCCGGCATCACCAGTTTCGAGGGGACCCAGGCGGCGGGCGCGCTGCACGTGATCCTGCCGGAAGCCGATTTCAAGGGCGTGCG
>CAXMPC010000089.1:0-29028 GCA_964195335.1 uncultured Gammaproteobacteria bacterium
TCGTCGGTGGTCTTGGCCGAAAACGCCTCCTTCGACCACGCCGCCAGCACCGACGATGGCACCAGCAGTCCAGCCCCCGCCAGCGCACCTGCGCCCAGCGTCCCGCGCAGCAACAGCCGCCGCTTGTTGTTGATCGTCATCAGTCGTCTCCTGTACTGGTGGTCAAATAACACCTGAACAACAGGCATGATCGATACCAATCTGGATCGCTGACAAAAATCAATAACATAAGGGTGAATTTGTCACTTGGCCCACGATAACTATTGCAATATGCAACGCTGATGATGTTGCAATTTGCAATAAAAT
This sequence comes from uncultured Gammaproteobacteria bacterium, assembly GCA_964195335.1. GTDB lineage: Bacteria > Pseudomonadota > Gammaproteobacteria > QNFN01 > QNFN01 > QNFN01. The sequence continues at coordinate 307 of CAXMPC010000089.1, forward strand.
CCAGACTTTATGCCGTAAGTACATATCCCAATTGGCGATTTTTCAGGGCAGAACTATTCTCACCCATGAGCCGCAAGGCTCCATGGACACCCCCCTCCGTCATGGATGCGTCTGCCAATCCAATCCCGAAAACCCTGGTCCTTGGCCTCGGTAATGCCATGCTGAGCGACCTCGGTGCCGGCATCGAGGTGATCCACCGGATGCGCCGCTGTCACACCCGCCCGCGCGCCGTCGACCTGGTGCGCGCCGGGCTGGTCAACGTCTCGCTGGCCCAGGTGATCAGTCAGTACGAAGGCTTGATCATCGTCGAGTCACGACCGATCGGTGGACAACCAGGCAACATCGTTGAACTGCAGGACCGGAGAATGGACGAGTTCCTGCTACAGCAGACCGGCGACGACGCCACGCTGGCCGATATCTTCGGCCTGTTGAAACCGACCGGCCAGTTGCCGACACGGCGTGCCCTGATGGTGATCCAACCAGCATCGACCCAGGTCGGCAACGGTCTGAGCAAACCGGTAGCCACGGCGCTACCGCTGTTGATCAAGCGCGTGGTGACGCGGGCCGATGACTGGCACACGCCAAGACGGCAGACACCCGGCGCGGCTCTGGCCCGGCATCACCCGCATTGAGCGTGCAACAGGTGGGCCTCGCCCTGTTCCCGGCGTTGTCACCGGGAGGTCCAGGCTTTCTGGATCGGCCGTATTCATCAAATTGAGAGGGCCGCGTGCTACGCGGCCCTCCAGTTTCCGGGACCAGAATTACCGGCTACAGCAGCGAATCCCCGTCGGGCCCTACAGCTTCATTACGAACGGGGCCTCGATTACCTGCATCGGGAAACCGCCACGACCACCATGACCCGAACCGGACGGGCTGATGGCATTGTCATAACGGCATTCCCCGTCGTGCCTCCACGCTCCGCCCGGGGTATCCACCGCCGAGTCAGTGAACCAGGGCGCTGCGCGCCACGTCGACGCAATCCTCCCGACCGTGACCGAAATAGTCGTCGCGTCCGCTGTCGATCTGCGGGACCCTGCCGCCACCGTTGCGGTGCATCAGGTCGCTCACCGAGTCGTCGACATGACGACCGTCGTCACCGTTAGGGGCGCAGGCTTGCACGGCACCGAGGGCGTGAAACAGTTCGTGCAAGAAGATCTTGTCCCATCCTTGACCGTCTCCGCTTGCGAACAGGTGTCGCAAGCAGTCGCCGTTGGCCAGAAACAGCCCGGAGAAGCGGCCTATCCGGCGACCGCAGTGGCTCCTGGAGCGAAGCTCGACACGCCCCAGGTAGGCGAAAACGACGATATCGTCGTTCTCGGGAAAACGAACATCTAGCGACTCGACCAGAAAGGCCATCAACGCCTCGCCTTTCCCGGCCAGGAACGCCTCTGACTGGTCGAGTCGCACCGTCGGGATCCTGGCATCACCCCGGCTGTCATGCCGGACACGGACTCGCTTGCCGGTCTGCCGCACCAGCCAGGCATTGGCGGAACGCTCCATGGAGCGGAGTTGGTCGCCCAGCTGCCCGGGCACGCTGACGCCAGCAGGAGTGACCATCATCAACTGGACGTGCGTGGGTTCCGAAGGACGTGCGGAGAGATCGCTACCGCCTACGGCCAGGAGCGGTAGCAACAGGCAGATCACCCAGCGATCACATGTCATGCTGTCATCCAGGACGGTCTAGTACGCACTCACCGCGAATTGGCCTCACCCGACCGACTTGCGTAACCGCCGCCACAACGTTGTCTTGTCGATCCCGAGACGTGCCGCAGCCTTCGTCTTGTTGCCGTCGCATGCTGTGAGAACCTGCTCGATATAGCGCGCCTCGAGTTCAGCCAGTGTCGGCCAGTCGGCGGTGAGCGATTCCTGCATGCCCCTGGCCTGTCCTGCGCCCTCCTCGAGCAGCAACCGCGGCCCGTCAGCCAGCGCCGCGCAGCGCTCGACCAGGTTGTGCAACTCGCGGATATTTCCGGTCCATGGCCGCGACTGCAACTGCTGCATGGTCTTGTCGTCGAACGACTCCAGCTGCCTGGCATGCTGCCGATTGAACGCATCGAGGAAGTGGCGCACCAGCAACGGAACGTCCTCGGGCCGATCGCGCAGCGGCGGCATGCGGATGTCGAGAACATTGAGTCGGTGGTAGAGATCCTCGCGGAAGATCCCCTCGGTGACCAGCATGGCGAGGTCGCGGTTGCTGGCGGCGATGAAGCGGACGTCGATGCCGATCGGGCGAACACCGCCGACACGGGTCAGCTGCTGCTCCTGGATGACGCGCAGCAACCGGGTCTGCATCGCCGGGGAAATGTTGCCGATTTCGTCGAGGAACACGGTGCCGCCGCTGGCGCTCTCGAGCAGTCCCTGCTTGGTCCTGACCGCCCCGGTGAAGGCACCGCGCTCATGGCCGAAGAGCTCGCTCTCGAGCAGGGTGTCGCTGAGGGCGCCGCAGTCGATGACGACGAACGGCCGGTCGGCATCGGGTCCGAGATCGTGGATGGCACGCGCGGCAAGCTCCTTGCCGGTACCTGACTCGCCCTCGATGACGACGTTGCTGCGCACTGCCGCGACCCGTCGCAGCCGGACCCGTACGGTATCGAGCGCAGCGCTGGTGCCGACCAGTGACCGCGCCTGTTTCTGCGCCCCGAGTTCCTGGCGCAGCAACCGGTTCTCGCCCTGCAATCGGCGGTGCTCCAGGGTGCGTTCGACCAGCCGCGCCAGCTCTTCCATGTCGTAGGGTTTTTTCAGGAAATCGCTGGCACCCAGGCGCAATGCCTCGACGGCGCTGTCGACGGTCGAGTAGGCGGTAACGAGCACCACCGGCACCTCGCTGTCGTGCTCGCGGATGGCGCGCAGCAGTTCGAGACCGTCCATGCCCGGCATGCGCAGGTCGGTGATGACGCAGGCCGCGCCGTGCTCGCGAAACCGTGTGAGCAGCATTTCCGGTTCGCGGTAGATATAGACCGTGAAAGGGCAGTGGACACAGAAACGCTCAACCAGTTCGCCGGCGCGCGGGTCGTCGTCGACGAACAGCACATCGGGACGATCGGTCATGCCGCGCCCCCGCCGGCCAATGGCAGTTCCAGCCGTGCCTCGGCACCACCACCGTCGCGATCGACCAGCGACAACCGGCCGCCATGCTGTTCGACCAGGCCGAGGGCGACGGCGAGACCGAGACCGGTGCCAGCCCCGACCGGCTTAGTGGTAAAAAAGGGCTCGAACAGTCGCTCGCGATCGGCTGCCGGCAGGCCCTCACCGCGGTCGCAGATCCTGACCGTCATTCGCCCTGAATCCACCGTCACCATGACCTCGACGGTACCGCCTTCGGGACTCGCCTGCACGGCGTTCAGCAGCAGGTTGACCAGCGCCTGCTGCAGCTGGCCGCGATCGCCCTTGCAGGCGGCGTCACCGGTTCCGTCGTCGACACGCAGCGTCACCTCGCACTGACGCGCCGCCTCGGTCACCGCGTCGATCCCGTCGGCGAGCCATGCCGTGATACTGAAAACTTCCCTTTGCGGCGGCGCCTGGCGCGCAAAATCGAGCACGCCACGAATGATGGTCGCCGCGCGCAGTGCCTCCTCACGCGCCGCGTCGATGTCACGACCGGGTCCGGACGCCGCCGCAGGGAGTTCACGCCGGGCGAGCTTGAGGAAGGCGAGGACGTTGTTCAGCGGGTTGTTGATCTCGTGCGCCAGGCCGGCGGCCATCTGGCCGATACTGGCGAGCCGCGCCTGGCCGAGCAGTTGCTGCTGGGCGGCATCACGCTCGCGGTCGGCCCGGTCGAGACGGTCGGCGAGACGGTTGAAAGCGATCCCGAGACGATGCACTTCGAGCGGCCCCTCCGGTACCGCACGCAGCGCGTGGTCGCCGTCAGCATAGGCCGCCAGCGTGCGTTCCAGCCGTGTCACCGGTGTCGCCACCCGCTGTGCACCCCAATGAGCGAGGGCGAAAAACACCAACAGCAGCAGCACACCACCCACGGCGATACCGAGCCGCGCCTGCTTGTAGCGTGTCAGCAACGCAGCGCGGTCGACCCGCGCGGTGACCAGCCAGCTGGTCAGGCGATTCGGATAGGGGTGGAGTTCGGCGAAGTACCAGGCCGCGACCTCACCTGGCAGTTCGTCGTAGTGCCCCTCGCCGCCGAGCTGCAGCGCGGCCCACGGGGCGTCTGGATAGGCCGTCGCAAGGGTGCGCGGGGCGACGTCGAGGTCGGTCAGCTGCAGCCCGGTGACGCTATCGTAGAGAAGGCGGCCGTGACGACCGGGCACCCCCGGGTCGATCTCGACCAGTGACAGACCGGCGTCGTAGAGACGTGGCACCCGCTCGAGCACACGGTCGACATGCAGACCCCAGGTGGTCGCGGCCAGGTAGCCGATCACCTCACCGTCGAGGCGTAGCGGGACGACGGCGTCGAGCATGGTCAATCGGCGCGGCGCATCGAGACCGCGCCGGGTGCTGGGCAGGATGGTGAAGGCCACTTCGTCCGGCGGCAAGCCGCGCAGCCAATCTGCGAATGTCGGGTCGTCGACCTCTTCCTCGACCTGCGGCAAGGCTCCCAGACCCTCGAACTCGGCCGGCACGCTGCGCGTGCCACGCACCTTGACCCGGGTGATGCCGTCGCGGTCCATCACCCGCAACAGCTGGAACGTGGTGACCGGCTGCTGGAACGATTCGAGAAAGCGGTTCAATCGTGCACTGAGCCGGGCGTAGTCGGCTGGACGGACGACGTCACGACTGGCAGCAAGGACGGGCAGAAAGTCGGTCAGAGCCGGCACGCGGGCGAGGCCAAGCAGCATCTCGCGCTCGGCGAAAAGCTGACGTTCGATCGCCGACAACGCGCCGCGCAGATTGGCTCCGAGCTGGTCGGCCACCTCGCGTCGGTGCGCCTGTTCGACGTTGGCGGTCGCGACCAGGCCGACCGCGGTCAATGGCAGCACCGCCGCGAGCAGCGCCCAAAGCAGGATGTGGGTGCGCAGCTGCAATGAGCGTCCCTCCCTTTTCGGCTCGATGATGGCACACGCTCCGGCGCCTGTCCCGGCCCCGGAGCGGCCGTTATACTGCCGGGCGATGAACGCTTCGCGCCAGATCGCCGTGCTCCTGCTGTTCTGCCTGCTGCTCGCCGGTTGCGGGCAGAAGGGGCGCCTCTACCTGCCGGAAGAACCGCAGCCAGCCGCGCCCGCTGCCACCAGCAACTAAAGCCGATGGACCAGTTCACCCGGATCGACGGCCGCCTGCACGGTGAAAAGGTGTCTCTGTCACGGCTTGCCGAGCGCCACGGCACACCGCTCTACGTCTACTCGCGGGCGACGCTCGAGCGCCACTGGCACGCCTTCGACGACGCCCTCGGCGACCTGCCGCACCTGGTCTGCTACGCGGTCAAGGCGAACTCGAACCTGGCGGTACTCGACGTGCTGGCACGACTCGGTTCCGGTTTCGACATCGTTTCCGTCGGCGAACTCGAACGGGTGCTGCGCGCCGGCGGCGACCCGTCCAGGGTGGTCTTCTCCGGGGTCGGCAAGCGTGCCGACGAAATGGCCACGGCGTTGGCGGCCGGCATCCGCTGTTTCAATGTCGAGTCGGGCGCCGAACTCGAGCGACTCAACACCATCGCCGGCCAGGCCGGCGAGCGTGCGCCGATGTCGCTGCGCGTCAACCCTGACGTCGACGCCGGCACCCATCCCTACATCGCCACCGGGCTGCGCGAGAACAAGTTCGGCGTCGACGTCGACAGTGCGTTCGATCTCTACCGTGCCGCAGCGGAGATGCCGCACGTCGAGATCATCGGCATCGACTGCCACATCGGCTCGCAGCTGACCGGATTGGCGCCTTTTACCGACGCCCTGGTCCGCGTGCTGGCGCTGATCGACCGTCTCGGTGACGCCGGCATCACGCTCCACCACCTCGACCTGGGCGGCGGCCTTGGTATCCGCTACAGCGACGAGACACCGCCCGAACCGGCCGACTACGCCCGTGCCCTGCACCCGCTGATCGCCGACCGCGAACTGGAACTGCTGATCGAACCGGGCCGCGCCATCGCCGGCAACGCCGGTGTGTTGCTGACCCGGGTCGAGCACCTGAAACTGACCGACGACCGCGCCTTCGCCATCGTTGACGCGGCAATGAATGACCTGATCCGTCCAGCGCTCTACCAGGCATGGATGACCATCGAACCGGTCGTCTCCAACACGACGGCCGAGACGCGCCGCTACGACATCGTCGGCCCGGTGTGCGAGACCGGCGACTTTCTCGGCAAGGAGCGCGAGCTGGCGCTGGCCGAGGGTGACCTGCTCGCCGTGCGTGGCGCCGGCGCCTATGGCTTCGTCATGAGTTCGAACTACAACACCCGCCCGCGCGCGGCCGAGGTGCTGGTCGACGGCAGCGAAGCGCACCTGGTGCGTGCGCGCGAGACGATCGCCGACCTGATGCGCGGCGAGCAGACGATACCGAAACAGGGATGAGCGAAACCACACCACTGCCGCGCACGCCCGAGCCGGAACTGATGGACGGCGAGACGCAGGCGCGCGCCTACGCCGAGGCCGACTTCTCCGAACCGCACGACCACTTCGTCACTCTGTTCGGTGAATTCTTCACTGGGCTCACGGTCGACGGCCGGGTCGCCGATCTCGGCTGCGGCACGGCCGACGTGACCCTGCGCTTCGCCCACGCCTATCCCGAATGCCGGATCGATGGCGTCGACGGCTCCGCGGCGATGCTCCGTTACGGTCGCGCCGCGGTCTCGGCCGCCGGCCTCGGCGAGCGCATCACCCTGCTAGAGGGCATGTTGCCGGAAGCAGCGCTGCCGGCGGCGACCTACCCGGTGGTGATCTGCAACAGCATGCTGCACCACCTGCACCGCCCCGGCGTGTTGTGGGCAACCGTCGACCGCCTTGCCGAACCGGGCGCGGCGGTATTCATCATGGACCTGATGCGACCGGCCGGCGCCGACGAACTCGAGCGACTGGTGACGGCCTACGTCGCTGACGAGGCGCCGATCCTGCAACACGATTTCCGCGCCTCGCTGCACGCCGCGTTCACCGTCACCGAGGTGATCGGGCAACTGCACGACGCCGCTCTCGACTGGCTCGACGTCTGCGCGGTCAGCGACCGCCACCTGGCAATCAGCGGACAACGTCCTGCCTAAGGCACTTGCGCGCTTGCATCGCCCTGCAGGCGCGCTTACCTTGCCGCCATGCAACTCCGCTTCAGCAAGATGCACGGTCTCGGCAACGACTTCGTTGTCGTCGACGGCGTACGCCAGCAGGTCGTGTTCGATGAAGTGACCGTACGCCGGCTGGCCGACCGCCACACCGGCGTCGGCTGTGACCAGCTGCTGCTGGTCGAAGCGCCCCCTGACGATTCGGTCGACTTCAGCTACCGCATCTTCAACGCTGACGGCGGCGAGGTGGAACAGTGTGGCAACGGGGCCCGCTGCTTCGCCCGTTTCGTTCGCGACCAGAGGCTGAGCGACCAGGCCACCCTACGCGTCGCGACCTCGGCCGGCACGCTGACGTTGCAGCACGAGGCCGACGGGCAGGTGACGGTCGACATGGGTGTGCCGGAATTCGAACCGGCACGGATCCCGTTCACCTCTCCGGCGCGCGATCTGCACTACCGGCTCGACACCGAACTCGGCGAAGTGACCCTGGGCGTTGTCGCCCTGGGCAATCCGCACGCGGTGCTGCTGGTCGATGACCCTGCCACAGCGCCGGTCGAGACCCTCGGCCCGCTGCTCGAATCGCACCCGAGCTTCCCACAACGGGTCAACGCCGGCTTTCTCACCGTCGTCGACCGCGGTCACGCCCGACTGCGGGTATTCGAACGCGGTGTCGGTGAGACCCAGGCGTGCGGCAGCGGCGCCTGCGCGGCCGTCGTCGTCGGCCGCCTCCAGGGGTTGTTCGACGCCACCGTCGCGGTCGACCTGACCGGCGGACGACTTATGATAAGCTGGCTTGGCGAAGGTGAACCGGTGCACATGACCGGTCCAGCCAGCCACGTGTTCGAGGGTGTAATCGAGCTATGAGCGAAGCGAAATCCGGCCCATCCACCAGCGCGGAGGCCGTCGCCGCCTACCTCGCCGAGCACCCGGACTTCCTGCAGAGCCACCCGGAACTTCTCGCCGACCTGATCATCCCCCATCCGACCGGCAGCGCGATCTCGCTGATCGAACGCCAGGTCCAGGTGCTGCGCGACAAGCAGACCTCCGCCGAACGCCAGTTGCACCAGCTGATCGAGGTGGCGCACGACAACGACCGCCTCGCCGAGCGCATGCACCGACTGACCCTGGCGCTGCTCGACTGCACCACCCTCGGCGATGTCATCACGGCCGTGCACGACAACCTGAGCGGCGCTTTCGAGGCCGACCGTGTCGCCCTGCTGCTGTTCGACGACCGCGTCAGCGGCCCGACGCTCGAGGCAACCCGCTGGCTCAGCGCGCGCAGCCCGGAGCTGGCCGAGTTCGACAACATCCTCAACAGCCGCAAACCGATCTGCGGTCGCCTGACCACGGCCCAGCTGGACTGCCTGTTCGGGCCCGACCCGAGCGCCGTCGGCTCGGCGGTGGTCGTCCCGCTTGCCGAGAACGAACCATACGGCCTGCTCGGCATCGGCAGCCGTGACGCCGAACGGTTCCAGCACGGCATGGGCATCACTTTTCTGCAGCAACTCGGCTCACTGATCAGCCACGCGCTGAGCCGCTATCTGGAGCAGGCCGAGACACCCCAGGCCGGCCGCGAGGCCGACTAGAGCCCACGGCACACTCCGTGGAAGCGCCCGAACAGGCCTGGCTGACGCGCTTCCTCGACTACCTGCGCACCGAACGGCGGCTGTCGCCACGCACCCTCGATGCCTACCGCCACGACCTCGAGGCGCTGCTCGCCTTTTGTACCGACCAGGACATCACGCGCTGGATCGATCTCGACGCCCACCGCGTGCGCGCCTTTGTCGCCACGCGTCACCGCAGCGGGCTCTCGGGGCGCAGCTTGCAGCGTCAGCTGTCATCGATCCGCGCCCTCTACCGCTACCTGCTGCGCGAGGGTCACGCCAACCACGATCCTGCCGCCGACGTGCGCGCACCGCGTAGTGGCAAGCGGCTGCCGACCACGCTCGACGTCGAACAGATCGGTCGCCTGGTCGAGTTCGCCGGTGACACGCCGCTCGACCACCGCGACCGGGCGCTGTTCGAACTCTGCTACTCCTCCGGCCTGCGCCTGGCCGAGCTGGTCGGCCTCGACCTGGTCGACCTCGACCTGGCCGATGCCACGGTGCGGGTAACCGGCAAGGGAGCGAAGAGCCGGGTCGTGCCGGTCGGACGTTGCGCCCTCAAAGCGCTGACAGCCTGGCTCGCCGCACGCGGTGAACTCGCTGGAGAGGAGCAGCAGGCGCTGTTCGTCAGCAACCGCGGCCGGCGCCTCGCCGCGCGCAGCGTGCAGGCACGGCTGCGCAGCCGCGCACTGAGCCAGGGACTCGACCGGTCGGTGCACCCACACATGCTGCGCCACTCGTTCGCCAGCCACCTGCTGGAATCGAGCGGCGACCTGCGCGCCATCCAGGAGCTGCTCGGTCACGCCGACATCGCCACGACGCAGATCTACACCCATCTCGATTACCAGCACCTGGCACGGGTCTACGACCAGGCCCACCCGAGGGCCCGCAAGAAGGGCGAAAAGTCAGGGTAACTGCAGGAGGACCGCCTCCAACACCTTTCCCGAGTCGTCATTTTGCAGGTCGGACTTCAATCCGACTAGCGAGCTGGATCGCCCTGTAGGTCGGGTTTTAGCCCGACATGTCGGACTGAAGTCCGACCTACAGATTGCCCTACGTCAGCGAGAATGTCGGTCCAAAGTCCGACCTGCAAATTGCCCGATCGTCGCCGAAAGCGGCTGATCAGCGGGATGGTCTCTGAGGAGAGCAGATCACTCCACCGCGGGCAGGGCACTGACGCGCAGGCGTCCGGTGTCGTCACGGCGCGTGATCAGCTCGTTGACCGCCACCAGCTCGACGCCGAGGGCCTCGAGCTGTGGCAGCATCTCACCCAGTACCGCCAGTGTCGCCGGATGTGGATGACCGATGGCCAATGCGCTGCCGGTGGCCCGCGCCTCTTCGACCAGACCGAGAAACTCGGTGCGGATGGCATCGTGCTCGACGACGTTGTCGAGAAAACGGTCACGCTCGGCGCGGCGCAGGCCGATGTCGCCGGCAACCTGGAACGCCACCGTCTCGTGGGTGGTGCGGCTGTCGACGTAGAACAGGTCACCGTGCGCGTGCAGCGCCTTCATCACCCAGCGCATCTGCTCGGGTTGACGGGTCAGCTGGCTGCCCATGTGATTGTTGACGCCACGCACTCCGGGCACCGAGGCGAGATCGGATCCCAGGCGGGCGAGAAAGGCCTCGCGATCGAGATCCGCGGTCAGTACGCCGGGGCCAGGCAGCTGGCGGCCGACCGGTTCCATCGGCAGGTGGAGCAGGACCTCGTGACCGCGTGTCGCGCCTGCGCGGGCCAGTGCCGCACCGTGGGGCGTATGCGGCAGCACCGACAGCGCCACCGCGGCGGGGAGATCGAGCACGGCGGTATCGGTGACCCGGTCACCGAGGTCGTCGATGATGATACTGACGACGGGGTCGGCAGCGGTCGGCGTGGCAGCAGCAGCAAGGAGCAGGAGCAGGGCCGCGGCCCGCTCAGCCACTGACAGCGTTCCGCTGCAGCAGGTGCAGTCCCTTCAGCAGGTTCAACGCCTCATGCAGCGGGTAGTCGTCGACGATCTGAGAGGAAGGCTTAGATACGGTAGCCGGCTTGGCGGCATCCTCCTCCTTGCCATTGCCGTTCTCGAGATGACGACTCAGGTCGGCCTCCTTGACCAGGCCGATGTGCTGGCCCTCGATTGCTGCCAACCGTACCCGTCCGAGGGCGATGTCGGGGACGATCCCCTCGGCCTGAATGGAGCGTCCTTTGGGCGTGTAGTAGCGCGCCGTGGTCAGCTTCAGCGCGGTCTCCTCGCCGATCGGCATGATGGTCTGCACCGACCCCTTGCCGAACGTCGGGGATCCGACCACCAGGGCGCGCGCATGGTCCTGCAGCGCACCGGCAACGATCTCCGAGGCCGAGGCCGAGCCGCCATTGACCAGTACCACCAGCGGGGCACCGTCCAGGGCGTCACCCGTGGTAGCACTGAAACTGAGCTTGGAGTCGGCGATGCGCCCCTCGGTGTAGACGATCAGCCCCTCATCGAGGAAGGCGTCGCTGACCTCGACCGCGCCGTTGAGTACCCCGCCCGGATTGTTGCGCAGGTCGAGCACCATGCCATTGAGCTGCCCGCCGGACTCATTCTTGAGCTTGTCGATCGCCGCAACCAGGTTTTCACCGGTACGGGCACGGAACTGGCTGACGCGAACGTAGCCGTAGCCCTCCTCGAGGATGCGGCCGCGCACGCTCTTGACCTTGATGATGGCGCGGGTGACGGTAATCTTGAGCGGCTGGTCCTGGCCTTCGCGAACGATGGTCAGGACGATGTCCTCGCCCGGTTCGCCGCGCATCAGCTTGACCGCTTCGTTCAGCGTCAGCCCCTTCACCGGGGTGTCATCGAGACGGATGATCAGGTCGCCTGACTGGACCCCGGCGGCTTGGGCCGGAGTGCCGTCGATTGGCGTGACCACCTTGATGAAGCCGTCCTCCATGCCGACCTCGATACCGAGGCCACCGAACTGGCCGCTGGTACCGATGCGGATCTCCTTGAAGCTCTCGGCATCGAGAAACGAGGAGTGCGGATCGAGTCCTGCGAGCATCCCCTGGATGGCGTATTTGAGCAGTTCGTCGTCGCTGACGTCGACGACGTAGTCCTGCTTGATGCGGCCGAACACCTCGGTGAACAGCCGCAGCTGCCGCAACGGCAGCTCGGGACGTGCCTGCTCGGCCGGCTCTTGGACCTTGGCCGGCTCCGTCGGCTGCTGGGCCAGTGCCGGAACCGTGCCCAGCAGCAGCACGGCGGCGGGCAGGATGGCAGCAACAGCGGTTCGCGGGGATATCATCGTTTCACTCCTGGGTGCGGCTCGGTGTCCGGCCGCTCCTGCGAAGATAGACCAGACGGGGGTGCGGGCGAAAGCGCACGGCCCCCTCAGCCGGTGCGCCTACCCTTGTTGGCACGGCACCAGCGTGCCGGGTTGATCGGGCGGCCGCGATGACGGATCTCGAAGTAGAGGCCCGCCTGAGCGTTGCCGCCACTGCGACCGACCGACGCGATCGCCTCGCCTTCTTCGACCCAGTCACCGACCTCCTTGTTCAATGCCTGGTTGTAACCGTACAGGGTCATGTAGCCATCGCCATGGTCGAGAATCATCAGCAGGCCGTAGCCACGCAGCCAGTCGGCGAAGGCGACCCGCCCGTGCGAGACGGCATGCACATCGCGTCCCTCGGTGGCATCGATCACGACCCCCTGCCAGCGCACGCCACCGACACCGCGCGACTGACCGTAGCGGACACTGAAGCCTCCGGTAGCCGGCCATCCCAGGCCACCGCGGCGCTTGGCGAACGGAGTGCGCTCGACCTCCACCACGGGCACCTCGTCGAGCGCCTGCTGCAGCGAGCCGAGCAGCCTGGCCAGGCGTGCCTCATCGGCGCGATGGCGAGCCAACACGCGATCCTGGTCCTGGATGCGCCCGGTGAGCACGGCCAGCAGCGCGCTGCGCGCCCGGCGTTCGGTTTCGAGCGCCTTGGCGCTGGTGTCATGACGCTGGCGCAAGGCATCCAGTCGTGAGCGCTCGGCCAGTACCTCGGCCTCGACATCTTGCAACCGGGTCAGCGCCGTTTCGATGGCGCCAATGCGCTTGAGGCGGGCACGGTTGAAGTAGCCGTAATAGCCGAGCACGCGACCGAGGCGGGCCGGGTCTTCCTGGTTGAGAACGATCTTCAGCTGTTCCTGGCGTCCCATGGCGTAGGCGGCGCGAACCTGGTTGGCCAGCTCGCGACGCTGGGTGGCGACGGCACGCGCCTGCGCTTCGCGCTCGCGCTCGAGTTCATCGAGCCGCGTCTGGTGGTCGACGAGACCGCGCTCGATGCGCTTGCGGTCACGATGCAGGTTGCCGATCTGAGTCTCGGTCTCGCGCAACCGTTGGCGCTCGTGATCCTGCTTGCCGCGAGCCGCCTCGAGCTCACCCTGCAAGGCGCTGATGCGCTCGCGCAACGCCTCGAGCTCCTCCGGCGAGGGCGCCGGCGCGGCGGCCGCCACGGTGACGACCAGCCAGAACGCGGCTGCGATCCAGCCACCATGTCGGTGGCAGGTGCGCGCTACGTTGGCGGTGGCTGGAGTGATCTGGGGTATGGGCATGGGTGACGTCGACGCGATTATACGCACCGGCCCCGCTGACGGCTTCTCAAAGTATTAATGTATAATTCATTAGTAATAGATTACCCCGCTACAGGGGTCATGGGGGCTGCGATGAAAGTCGGCGAAAATATGGTGATCACCAAGGACGAGGACATCGAGCGTACCTCGCGTTCACTGAAAGCGATGTCGCACCCGTTGCGCCTGAAAATCCTCTGCACCCTTGGCGACGAGGAGATCAGTGTGCAGGAGATCGCCGAATTCGTCGGCACCTCGCAGAGCAATATTTCCCAGCACCTGGCAATCCTGCGCGACAAGGGTATCCTCACGTCGCGCAAGGAGGCCAACCGCGTCTTCTACCGGGTCGGTGACAGCCGCACGCTGCGCCTGCTCGGTATGATGCGCGAAGTCTTCTGCAGCCGAACCTGAAACCTACATTCGCTGGAACGACCCGCCTCCGGAACAGCCGGGGTGCGGTACGAACCGGCCCCAAGGCATTTACGCACCCATGGAGCAGTACCTCGAATTCGCCACCAACCACCTGTTGCTGTTTCTCGCGCTGGTCGGCACGCTGGGCCTTATCGCCTGGAGTTTCATCAGCCCCCGCTTCACCGGTTACCACCACATTGATGCGCAAGGGGCGGTGCCGCTGCTCAACCGCGAAGGTGGCGTGATGCTCGATATCCGCGAGACCAAAGAGTTTCAGGAAGGTCACGTCGTCAACGCCATGCACATACCGATCAACACCCTTGAGAAGCGTCACGTGGAGCTGATCCGCTACAAGGACAAGCCGGTCATCGTCGCCTGCCGCTCGGGATCGCGCTCCTCGGCCGCCTGCAAGACGCTGCGCAAGGCCGGCTTTGAGCAGGTCTACATGCTGAACGGCGGGATGCTCTCGTGGGAGAGCGCCAAACTGCCGGTGACCCGCAAGAAGAAGTAGCCCGATGTCGGCGATCCTTATCTACACCTCGCAGCTCTGCGGCTATTGCACGCGCGCGCGGCGCCTGCTTGATCGCAAGGGCGTCAGTTACGAGGAGATCCGTGTCGACATCGATCCTGATCACTGGCGCGAGATGACCAAACGCAGCGGGCGCGACACCGTGCCGCAGCTGTTCATCGGCGACCGCCACGTCGGCGGCTTCGAGGACTTGGTCGAACTCGACCTCGATGGCGAACTCGACCCGCTACTCGGTATCGACTGATCCACCTTCGCGGCCTCGGCGCCGCGCCCATTACAGGAACACCCGTCATGGCCACCGACCAGGCACCCGCACCCGAGGCCCCCGCACCCGAGGCCCCCACGCAGCAGTTCAGTATCCAGAAGATCTACCTGCGAGACGTCTCCTTCGAGAATCCCAACGCGCCGTTGATCTACTCCGGGACGTCGTGGGAGCCGAAGATGAACCTCGGCATCGAGTCCTCCAACCGCAAGCTCGCCGAGGAGCAGTACGAGGTGGTGCTCAAGGTCACCATCGAGGCCAAGATCGAGGACAAAACCGCCTACCTGATCGAGGTGCACCAGGCCGGCCTGTTCAGTGCCCGCGGCTTCGAAGATGCCGCACTCGGATCGCTGCTCGGCAGTTTCTGCCCCAACATTCTCTACCCCTATGCACGCGAAGAGGTGACCTCGCTGGCAGCCAAGGGCGGCTTCCCGCAGTTGCTGATCGAGCCGATCAACTTCGACGCCCTCTACGCCCAGAGCCAGGAGCAGGCGCCGACGACCGCCAACGCCTGATGGCCGCGCGGCGTGCGCCGATCGCCGTTCTCGGCGCCGGGTCCTGGGGTACGGCGCTGGCGATCCGGCTGGCCCACAATGGTAATCCGACTACGCTCTGGGGCCACGACCCGGCCGAGGTGGCCCCGCTGGTCAGTGAGCGGATCAACCGTGCCTTCCTGCCCGACGCCCCGTTCCCTCAGGAACTGACCGCCACCGACGACCTCGCCGCAGCCGTTGCGGACGCACGCGACCTACTGGTGGCGGTACCGAGTCATGCCTTCGCCCAGACGCTTGACCGCCTCGTAGGCGTGATGCGACCCGACACTCGCCTCGCCTGGGCGACCAAGGGGCTGGAACCGGAGACCGGGAGGCTGCTGAGCGAAGTGGCGGCCGAACGACTGCCGGATGCCACATCGTTAGCGGTGGTCTCAGGTCCGACCTTCGCCCGCGAGGTTGCCGCCGGGCTGCCGACCGCGATCACCGTTGCCGCCAACCGCAAGTCCTTCGCCGCGGCGCTGAGCCGCCGACTGCATGCCGAGACCTTCCGCACCTACACCAGCCGCGACCTGGTCGGGGTCCAGATCGGTGGCGCGGTCAAGAACGTACTCGCCATCGCCGCCGGCATCGCCGACGGCCTCGGTTTCGGTGCCAACGCCCGTGCCGCGCTGATCACCCGTGGACTGGCCGAGATGCTGCGCCTCGGGCGTACCCTCGGCGCCCGCCGTGACACCTTCATGGGCCTCGCCGGCCTCGGCGACCTGGTGCTGACCTGCACCGATGACCAGTCGCGTAACCGCCGCTTCGGTCTCGCCCTCGGGCGCGGCACGCCGACCGAACAAGCGCTGGCCGAGATCGGCCAGGTGGTCGAGGGACGCGGCACGGCGCGCGAGGTGCGCCGGCTGGCGCAACGCCACGCCGTCGAGATGCCGATCGTCGAGCAGGCCTACCAGGTGATGCACGAAGGACGAGATCCTCGCGACGCGGTCCACGCCCTGCTGGCGCGCACGCCCAAGTCCGAGAGTATCTAGACCGCCTCAACTACCGCCGGCGAAACCGATCTGTCTCCACGCCTCGTAGAGCACCACCGCGACGGCATTGGAGAGATTCAGGCTGCGACTGCCGGACACCATCGGCACGCGCAGTCGCTGTGCCTCGGGTACGGTGGCCAGCACGTCCTTGGGCAATCCGCGCGACTCCGGCCCGAACAGTAAGGCGTCACCGGCGGCGAACCGGAACGTGTCGTGGGTCAGCCTGGCGCGGGTGGTCAGCGCCAACAGGCGCTCCGGGGCCACCGTCGCAGTGAAAGCGTCGAGGTCGGCATGTTCGCGGACTTTGGCCCACTCGTGGTAGTCGAGTCCGGCGCGACGCAGCTGCCGGTCCTCCATGGCAAAACCGAGCGGATGAACCAGGTGCAGGCTTGCCCCGGCGTTTGCGCACAGGCGTATGATGTTGCCCGTGTTCGGGGGGATTTCGGGCTCGAAGAGGACCACGTGAAACATCGGCTGATCCAGGCGGGGGTGCGATGAGCGCGGAGGAAGGGACGCCGTCTCTCGAGGTCGACCTGTGCGGGGTACGCCTCGCCACCCCGCTGGTGCTGCTGTCGGGCTGCGTCGGCTTCGGCGAGGAGTATACCCGCGTCGAGGGCTTTTCCAACCGCGATGCCGGTGCCATCTGCCTCAAGGGGACCACCCTCGAAGCGCGCCTCGGCAACCGCCCGCACCGGGTCTACGAGACCCCCGACGGCATGCTCAATGCCATCGGTCTGCAGAACCCCGGCGCGCGCCACGTCGTCGACACCATCCTGCCGCAGCTCGACTTCGCCGAAACCCGCTTCATCGCCAACGTCTCCGGCAGCACAGTCGAGGAGTACGTGACCGTCACCGAGATCTTCGACGACTCGCCGATCGACGCCATCGAGATCAATATTTCCTGCCCCAACGTCAAGGCCGGCGGCGTCGCCTTCGGCAACGACCCGGAGATGTCGGCACGGGTGGTCGCCGCGTGCCGCGCCGTCACGGCGAAGCCGCTGATCACCAAGCTGTCGCCGAACCAGACCGACATCGCCGACAATGCGCGGCGCTGTATTGACGCCGGCAGTGACGCCTTCGCGGTGATCAACACCCTGATGGGCATGGCCGTCGACATCGAGTCACGTACCCCGGTGATCGGCAACAACCAGGGCGGTCTGTCAGGCCCGGCAATCAAGCCGATTGCCCTGCTCAAGGTGCACCAGGTGCACCGTGTCGCGCGTGAACACGACATCCCGATCATCGGCCAGGGCGGCATCGTCTCGGCCCAGGACGCGCTCGAGTTCATCATCGCCGGGGCCAGCGCGGTTGGCATCGGCACGGCGCTGTTCTACGACCCGCTGCTGCTACCCAGGATCAACGCCGGCATCGGTGACTACCTCGCCCGCCACGGCCTGGGCAGCGTCGCCGAGCTGAGCGGAACGCTGCAGCTGCACGGCTGAGGCCCGGCCGCACCCGGCAAACGGGCGCCGATCACTCCGTGCCTAACCTCTCACCCGCCGCCCCCTCCGCCAACACCTCCGGGGGGCATGCCCTCCACCTGCTGCTACTGGCCGTTTTCGCCCTCGTCGCCTACCTGCCGTCGTTCGACGTGCCGTTCCTGTTCGACGACCTGCCCAATATCGTCCACAACCCGGCCGTCCACGCCTTCGTCGCTGACGACCTCGCCCGCGTGCTCGACTCGAGGGTCTCCGCCAGCCGGCCGACGGCGCTGCTGACTTTCGCCGCCAACCATCTCGTCGGCGGGCTCGACCCGGTGGGCTACCACGCCGTCAACCTGATGCTGCACATCGCCAACGGGATGCTGCTCTACGCCCTGCTCCTGCTGCTCTCACCCGGGGGAAATGCCGCTAGCCGCCTCGCCTTTTTCGGCGCCCTGCTCTGGCTGCTGCACCCGGTCCAGACCCAGGCAGTCACCTACATCGTCCAGCGCATGACAGCGCTCAGTACGTTCTGCTACCTGGCAGGCATGCTCGCCTTCGTGCTGCAGCGACGCGGCCGCCTGGCCACCTTGCCGGCAGCGCTTGCCTGGGGTGTCGCCTTCGTGCTCGGCATGACCAGCAAGGAGATCGTCGCCACGCTGCCGCTCGCCTGCCTGCTGATCGAGGCCTGCTTTTTCGGTCACCGGCCACGCAATCCTCGCGCACTCGCCTGGTTCGCCGGCTCGGCGCTGCTCGCCAGCCTGCTGCTGGCTACGCTCTACCTGCCGGGACTGCCGGAGTGGACCGCGCGTTACCCGAACCGTGACTTCTCACCGCTGCAACGTCTCCTGACCGAACCACGCGTGCTATGGCACTACCTGTCGCTCTTCGCCTGGCCACTACCGGAACGGCTGCATCTCGACTACCAGGTGGCGCTGTCGCGTGGCTGGTGGCAGCCGGCGACGACGCTGCCCGCGCTGCTCGGTCTCGGCCTGCTTGCCAGCCTCGGTTGGTGGTTGCGCCGGCGTCAGCCGCTGGCCGGCTTCGCCCTGCTCTTCTTCCTGCTCGCCTCGGCGCTGGAGGCATCGTTCGTCAACCTCGAGATCGCGTTCATCCACCGCCTCTACCTGCCGTCCCTGTTTCTCGCTGCGGGTCTACTCAGCCTGGTGCCGTCAAGACGGCTGGCTCGGGCGACGCTGCCACTGTTCCTGGTCGCGGCGGCGCTGGCGTTGGCCACCGTCGAGCGCAACCGCGAATGGGTTGATGAGAACAGATTCTGGGAACTGGAACTGGAGCGCGGTGCGAGCCCGTTCCGGGCGCTGCTCAACCGCGGTTCGACCCTGGTCGAGCTCGGCTACACGCGCGAGGCGGTGCGACTGCTGGAACAGTCACTGCCCCTGGTCTCGGCACAGGAAAGAGCGGTACTGGAGTTGCAAATCGCCGCCGCCCTCTTTGCCATGGAGTCGTTCCCTGCCGCCCGCGCGCGCCTCGAGTCGCTGCGGGATCGCGCCGGCGACCGCGAGGAAATCCTCTTCCTGCTGGCGCTGACGCACATCAAGGAGGGACACCCCGCACTGGCCGCGCCTCTGGTCGAGCCGCTAGCGAGGGCACCTGGATTCGACGCCCAGGCACGGCTCGTCACCGCCCTGGTCGCCGGCGCCAACGGGGATACGGAGAGCGCCGTGGTCGGACTGACAGCACTGCGTGTCGGCCCGCCACCGCTCGACCCGTCTCTGGATGAACTGGTCGCGATGCAGCTGGCCGATCTCCATCTCACCGCCGGGCAGGTGGACGCGGCACGTGACCTCTACCTGGAGGCGGTCAAGCGCCGACCGGCAAATCACTTCGCCTGGCGTCAGCTCTACCGACTGGCGGAATCTCTGGGCGATAACGTCGAAATGGCGCGGATCAGGAGCCAACTCGATGCGCGTGGTGTCGCGATCCCACCGTCAGGGGACGGCGACTGATACAGGGGCGCGTCCAGGTTGAGGTTCAGACCGCTGGCTCTTACGCCTCCATGCCGAGTTCCTTGATCTTGCGTGTCAGCGTATTTCGTCCCCACCCGAGGAGTTTTGCCGCATCCTGCCGCCGCCCCCCGGTCTGGGCCAATGCCACATCGATCAAGACCCGCTCGAACTCCGGCAGGGCGTCTTCGAGCAGCGCATCTTCTCCGCTGGCGAGGCGATGTGAAGCCCAGTGGCGCAATGCCGCGAGCCAGTCCTCACCTTCGCTCTCCGGAGTGTTATCACGTAATTCCGGGGGCAGGTCGTCGACATGGACATCGCGCCCGGAAGCCATCACCGTCAACCAGCGGCAGGTGTTTTCCAGTTGGCGCACGTTGCCGGGCCAGTCGAGATCGCACAGCAGCGTCTCGGACTCGGGCAACAGCGACTTGGTCTCGACGTCGAGTTCGGTGGCCGCGGTCTGCAGAAAGTGCCGTGCCAGGCGCGGGATATCCTCACGTCGCTGGCGCAGCGACGGAATGTGGATGCGAATGACGTTGAGACGATGGAACAGGTCCTCGCGGAATCGCCCTTCGCGGACACGCGACTCCAGGTCCTGGTGGGTCGCGGCGATGATGCGCACATCGACCCGCACCGGGGTGTGGCCGCCGACGCGATAGAACTCGCCATCGGCGAGCACGCGCAGCAGTCGAGTCTGCAGTTCCGCCGGCATGTCGCCGATCTCATCGAGAAACAGGGTGCCGCCGTCGGCCTGTTCGAAGCGACCGCGGCGCAGTCCCTGGGCCCCGGTGAACGCCCCTTTCTCGTGGCCGAACAGCTCCGACTCCAGGAGATCGCGCGGGATCGCGGCCATATTGAGGGCGACGAACGGATTGGTGACACGGGGGCTGTGCCGGTGCAGGGCCAATGCGACCAGCTCCTTGCCGGTGCCCGACTCACCGTTGATCAGCACGGTGATGTTGGAGCGCGACAGCCGGCCGATGGCACGAAACACCTCCTGCATCGCCGGCGATTCGCCGATGATCTCGGGTGCCTGCTCGGCCAGCACGCCGTCACCTCCCGCCTCGGCCTGCCGGCGTGCCATCGCCCGCCGCACCAGGGCGATCGCCTCGTCGACGTCGAACGGTTTGGGCAGGTACTCGAAGGCGCCACCCTGGTAGGCAGAGACCGCGCTGTCGAGGTCGGAGTGGGCGGTCATGACGATCACCGGCAGTTCGGGATGATCAGAGCGGATCCGCTTCAGCACTTCGAAGCCGTCGATGCCTGGCATGCGAATATCGGTAAACAGGGCATCCGGCTGTTCGCGCCGCAGCGCCACGAGCATCGGTTCCCCTGAGTCGAACGTGCGTACGATCAGGTCCGCACCTTGCAGGGCCTTTTCCAGGACCCAGCGGATCGAACGGTCGTCGTCGACGACCCAGACGGTTTCAGGCCGGTTCATGCGTGGCTCCCTCCAGCGGCATCAGGATCCGGAACACCGTTTGGCCGGGGCGGCTGTTGCACTCGATCAGCCCCCCGTGACGATGAATCAGCTCCTGCGCGATTGACAGTCCCAGTCCCGTGCCGCCCTCGCGGCCAGTGACCATGGGGTAGAAAATGTTCTCGGCCATCTCGGCCGGAATGCCCGGCCCGTCGTCGACGACGTCAATGCCGATGACCAGCCGGTGACGCTGCTGGCCGATGGTGAACTGGCGGTGGCAACGCGTGCGTATGGCGACATGGCCGTCGTTGTCGATCGACTGGACGGCGTTGCGCACGATGTTTAGCAGCGCCTGGATCAGCTGGTCCTGGTCGCCGACCAGGTCCGGGATGCTCGGGTCGTAATCGGCGTCGATGGCCAGGCCAGCCTCGGCCTCTACCAGCTGGCGCACCCGCTCCAGCACCTCGTGGATATTCAGTTCGATGTGCCGCGGCAGCTTGGCCGGGCCGAGCATCCGATCGACCAGGGACTGCAGCCGGTCGGCCTCGCCGATGATGACCTGCGTGTACTCGCGCAACTCGGCGTCGTCGAGCCGCCGCTCGAGCAGTTGTGCCGCCCCGCGCAGGCCGCCCAGCGGGTTCTTCACCTCGTGGGCGAGACCGCGGATCAGTGCCCGGGTGGCACTCTGTTGTGCCAGCAGGTGCTCCTCACGGGTGATGCGCAGGTGACGGTCGAGGTGCTGCAGTTCCAGCAGCAGCGTGCTGTCCCTGGTGGCATCGGTAAACGGTGTGACAATGAGGTCGACGGTCAGCATCAGCTCCGGTCGCAAGGTCATCTCGACCTCGCGCTCGGTGAACGGATGACCGCCGTCGCGTGCCATAGCGAGGCTTTCAACGAGGTGGCCATCGAGGTTCAGAAGTTCGAGCGCCGGCTGGCCCTGGGCCTGGCGCGCACTGACCCCGAGAAGCATCTCCCCCGCCGGATTGATGTAGCTCACGGTCAGTCGCTGGTCGAGGACCAGGACGGTGTGGCTCAGGTTGTCGAGGATGTGCTTGTGCAGGGTCATGATTCCGGTCATCGGCGGCGGCCGCCAAGGAGAACGAGCAAGTTCCAGGCCATACCGTCAAATTGGCAAGGCAACGGCCTTGCTGCCGTTCAGCCCCCGGTAACCTTGCGGTCGGGAGTGAAGCCACAAAGAGGCCCACGCCCGCCTCCGGCGCCTCATGCACTATTTTAGTGCATCAATTGGCAGAAAATGGAACGGCAACGGGAGGCCCGGGTTCGATACCCGGGGTGCCGCCTAGTTCGCCAGGAATCGACAGACGGGTCTTCGGCCGGATGTCGAAGCCGATCACACGGCTCTTGGCGACGACCTTGCCTTTGGCGTCGATCACAGCCGCCTGCAGCCGGTGGCTGCCGCGGGCGGCACGGATCGAAACCATGCTGCTGCCGCCGGGGATACGTCGCCCGTCGACAGCTGCGATGAGGCGGTGTCCGGCCATCTCCTGGAGCCTTGGACGCAGGTCGACGGCGACGTTGACCAGGCCGTCGTCGGTGCGGATGGTTTGGCCATTGGTGGGCTGGGTGATCACCAGGCGTGTGTAGCGCTGCACCTGACCCGTCTCTGTCGTGGCCGCGGGCTCGGTTAAATCCTCGATGGGCACCTTCTCCGTCACCGGAGGTGGTGCATAGGTACTCAACTCGGGCAGTTCCACCTGCTCGGCCATCGCGCCTGCCGGCGGCCTGTCACCGTACTGGGTGTTTCCGCTGGCATCCTGCCAGCGGTAGACCGCCGCCTGTGAAGTGGAAATCAGGCAGAAGAGCAGCACGATTTTGAGGGACTTCATGGCCCTAGAATAGCAGCCCTACCTGCCCGGCAACGCCCGCATTGGAACGGTGGCCGTCGGCTCGCGAATGCAGTTCGTACCGATGCGAGCGCCAGCACCCCGACCGAAACAAAAAAGGGCGCCCCGCACGCGGGGCGCCCCAAAAGCGGCGGCGTCCGCCCCCTGCGTCAGACGCTGTAGTAGAGGTCGAACTCGATCGGGTGGGTGGTCATCCGCAGCCGGGTGACCTCCTCCATCTTGAGCGCGATGTAAGCGTCGATCATGTCGTCGGTGAATACGCCACCGGCAGTCAGGAAGGCACGGTCGGCATCCAGGGCCTCGAGGGCCTGGTCAAAGGAGTGGCAGACCGTCGGGATGTCCTTGAGTTCCTCGGCCGGAAGGTCGTAGAGGTCCTTGTCCATGGCATCGCCTGGGTGGATCTTGTTCATGATGCCGTCGAGGCCGGCCATCATCATCGCCGAGAACGCCAGGTAGGGGTTCGCAGTGCAATCCGGGAAGCGCACCTCGACGCGGCGCGCCTTGGGGCTGGAGACGTACGGGATGCGGATCGACGCCGAGCGGTTGCGTGCCGAGTAAGCCAGCAGCACCGGCGCCTCGAAGCCCGGCACCAGGCGCTTGTAGCCGTTGGTTGAGGCGTTGGTGAAGGCGTTCAGCGCCCGGGCGTGCTTGACGATGCCGCCGATGTAGAACAGCGCGGTCTCGGACAGGCCACCGTAGAGGTTGCCACTGAACTGGTTCTCACCGCCCTTCGAAAAGGACTGGTGAACGTGCATACCGCTGCCGTTATCGCCGACCAGCGGCTTGGGCATGAAGGTCGCGGTCTTGCCGTAGGCGTGGGCGACGTTGTGCACGCAGTACTTGTAGATCTGCACCTCATCGGCCTTCTTCACCAGGGTGTTGAAGCGGGTGCCGATCTCGTTCTGGCCGGCGGTCGCCACCTCGTGGTGGTGGGTCTCGACGACAACACCCATCTCCTCCATCGCCAGGCACATGGCCGAACGCAGGTCCTGCATGGAATCGACCGGCGGGACCGGGAAATAGCCACCCTTGACCGATGGGCGGTGACCCATGTTGCCGCCTTCGTAGACCTTCTCGGTGTTCCATTCGGCCTCTTCGGAGTCGACCTTGACGAACGAGCCGCTCATGTCGCAGCCCCAGCGGACGTCGTCGAGGACGAAAAACTCGGGCTCCGGGCCGAAGTAGGCGGTGTCGCCCAGGCCGGTCGACTGCAGATAGGCCTCGGCACGCTTGGCAACCGAACGCGGATCGCGCTCGTAGCCCTGCATGGTGGTCGGCTCGACGATGTCGCAGCGAATATTCATCGTGGTCTCGTCCATGAACGGATCGAGAACCGCGGTGCCGGGATCCGGCATCAGGATCATGTCGGACTCGTTGATCCCCTTCCAGCCAGAGATCGAGGAGCCGTCGAACATCTTGCCCTCGGTGAAGGTGTCCTCGTCGACACAGTGGTGCGGTACGGAGACGTGCTGCTCCTTGCCATGGGTGTCGGTGAAGCGGAAGTCGATGAACTTGACCTCCTTCTCTTCGATCATCTTCAGAACATCGGACGCAGACATTTTATTTCCTCCAGATTGACGTCAATACGGGTCATGGCGCGCGTTCATCGGCGCCACAACCTTGGCTGACGATGTAAAAGCATGTGCCATGCCAAGTTTGCTTAGACAACATGCCTTTGAATTTCCATGCTATTTCAAGTTATACGACACGGAAACGCACCAATTTAGTGCGTCCTCTCTTCCATGAGCACGAAAATGGTGCGGTCAATGGTAGTGCACACGTGCGCAGCGCACCTCCTCGAGCTCCTCGGCAGCCCTTGCCAGGGTCGCGCCGACGGCCTGCGCTCCGGTCACCTCGCCACCGGCGACGTCCAGCGGCAGCAACAATTCGACTTCGATCTTGCCATCGAGGTAGTGCAGCCTGATCTCCTCGATGGCGTCGGCGTGGTCGATGCCCACCCAACGCTCGCGCAAGAGCGCGACCATTGTCTCCCGCAGCGGCAGGTGCATCGAGGGAGCCGCCTCCTCATCGTCCTCGTGGTCGATGTGCACAGTGACATCAGCCACCTCGTCGATGTTGCGGATCAGGTGCCAGCGCACCTTTTCGCTGAGCTGGTGCCCCTCGGAGACGCTGATCGTCGGGTCGACCAGGATGTGGACGTCGACCAGGGCTTCGGCACCCATCCGGCGCGTACGAAGCATGTGCAGGGCACCGACCCCTTCAACCTCGAGAATGGTGTTTCGGATCGCCTCAAGCCGCTCCGGCTCCAGCGCCGTGTCGACCAGCTCACTGATGCTGTGCGCTGCCAGATCCCAGCCTGCCTTGGCAATCATCAATCCGACCAGCACCGCCGCGACGGCATCGAGGTACTCGAGCCCGGCCATCGCCCCACCAATGCCGACGATGACCACCACCGAGGAGATGGCATCGGTGCGGTGATGCCAGGCGTTGGCTCTAAGCAGGTTGGAGCGCAACCGCTTGGCGGCGCGCATGGTGTACTGGAACAGCGCCTCCTTGGCCAGCACCGAGACCGCGGCAACAACCAGGGTCACCAGCGTCGGGTGGAGCAGGCGCTCGGGATGGAACATGCGCGCGACGGCATCGTAGGCGATGCCGGCGGCGACGATGATCAGCAGTGCGCCGACGGCGACAGTGGCGACCGTCTCGATGCGGGCGTGGCCGTAGGGGTGCCGTTCGTCGGCGTGCTCGCTGCCAAGCTTGGCGGCGTAGAGCACCACCACGTCGCTGGCGAGGTCTGAGAGGGAATGGATGCCATCGGCGACCAGTGCCGCGGAGTGGCCGATGACACCAAGCACCACCTTGAGCACGGCCAGGATGACGTTGACAACAGCTCCGAGAACAGTAACCCGGCGGGTGACCGTGTAGCGCTCGGTATCGGGCACCCCGGCGCGCCCCGCAGGGGCTGGGGCATGGCCATGCTCGTGACCGATACCCATCAGTCGTCGCCGGGACCGACCCGCACCGAAACCACCAACTCGCCCTCACCCTGCTCGATGCCGAGCAGCTCGTGGCCATTGATCCGGCACCAGGCGGGAATATCGTTGGCCGCGCCGGGGTCGGTGCAGATGACGTCGAGGATGTCGCCGGGAGCCAGCTCCGCGACCCGGTTCTGGGTACGGATTACCGGCATCGGGCAGAGCAACCGGCGGGCGTCGAGGTGGTGGTGGCTCATACGTGCCACGCGGCGGGGATGTCATCGATCCCGAGAGGGCGCACCTCGAGCAGGCGCGGCTCGCCTTCCCTGGGCACCACCTCGACGCTGACCTGCTCGGCGTCGCGCCCCTGGCTGTAGCGGGCGACGATACGCGCGGCCAGCTCGATGTCGTCGGCATCGGCGGCGCCGTCGAGCAGCGCCAGCGGTCCCGGGTGGCTGCGCGTGGCGAGATGGGTGAACTGGCGACGGTAGCCCCGCAGGAAATTCACCTCGCCCTCCTCGCGCGCGATCACCAGCTTGAAATGCGGGCGCGGACGCAGGTGTCGGCCGACCTTGAGCAGCATGATGTCGTCGAGATCGTAGTCACGCTCACCGCGCGCCTGCCAGAGGTCGGCGAGCTTGGTGGCGTAGCTGCTGTCGGTGAGGAAGCAGCAGCCACCTGCCGGCTGGGCGTAGTCGTCGATGCCGAGCCGGTTGGCGAGCGCCATCTGTGGCTTGCGTGAGCGGCCGCTGAAATCGAGCAGCTGGTCGCGCTCAACCCAGCCCTCCCGTTCCGGCCGGGACAGTGGCAGCAGTTGCGCGCATAGCGGCCGTAGCAGCAGGTCACCGACGCCCGACTCACCGGCCACCACCGGCATGGTCTCGCTGCGCTGTGACATCGGTCGCTGGCCGACCACCTCACCGGTGATAATGAAGTCGAAGTCATGCTCGATCATCCACTCGTGCGCCTTGCCGACCATGAACACCTTGCAGTCGAGGCACGGGTTGAGATGTTTGCCGTAGCCGTGAACCGGGTTGAGCAGCACGTCCTTGTACTCGTCGACGATGTCGACGATGTGCAGGCGCATGCCGAGCTGCTCGGCGACCCAGAGGGCGTTGTTGCGCTTCGGCTTCGCCTGGTCCTGCTTGCGAATGGCATGGGTGTGCCCCTCGACGCAGAAGCCGGTAAAGAAATTGATGCCCTCGACGTGGACACCTTGCTCCTGGATCACCCGCGCGGCCAGCATCGAATCGAGCCCGCCGGAGATCAGGGCGACCGCCTTGCGCTGCTTGCTCATCGAATATCCGGGACGGACGAAAGGGCGGAAGAGGATACCAGAAGCCGCGCTCAGCGGTCATTCCAAGCGTTGCAAGGCTCCCGGGCGATTGCCATAGTTGAAGCAGGGATGCGCCAGGACGGCGCCAGACGACAACAGGCCCGCAGGGCCGGACGGGAGGCATCATGTTCGAGACCGCCGAACTGGGGCGCAAGTTGACGCGCCAGGAGTACAAGAAGCGCATCCCCGAATTACGCACCGAGTTGCTCGAGGCCCAGCGCAAGCTGCTGGCCGACGCCTCTTTCCCGACCATCGTCGTCTTCGCCGGGGTCGACGGCGCCGGCAAGGGCGAAATCGTCAACCTGCTCTCCGGCTGGCTCGACCCGCGCTGGATGGTGACCCGCGCCTATGGCCAGCCGTCCGAGGAGGAGCGCGAGCGCCCCGAGTACTGGCGCTACTGGCGCGACCTGCCGCCGAAGGGACAGATCGGCCTGTTCCTCAGCTGCTGGTACTCGAGCCCGGTGCTGCGCCGGGTCATCGACGACGCCCCGCTTTCGGATTTCGACGAGGAACTCGACCGTATCACCGCCTTCGAGCAGGGTCTCGCCGACGACGGCGCCCTGATCCTCAAGTTCTGGCTCCATCTCGACAAGGGATCACAGAAGAAGCACTTCAAAAATCTCGAGAAGGACCCCGAGCTCAGCTGGCGGGTCACCGAGACCGACTGGAAGCACTGGCGGCTCTATGACGGCTTCATCGAGGCTGCCGAGCGCACCATCCGCAAGACCAGCACCGGTCACGCCCCCTGGAAGATCATCGAGGGTTTCGACCTCGGCTACAGCAGCACCCAGGTCGGCACCCTGATCAGCGAATCGATCGAGAAACATATCAAGCGTACCCGCCGACGCTATGAGGTGGTCAAGGCCCATCGTGCAGCCGAGGCGGCAGCCGCCGAAACGGCCACGGCACAAATTAGCGAAAGTGCCGACAGCGCAGATGATGAGGCCACGGTCATGGCCGGGGGCGAGGCGGCCGTTGCCATGGGCCAGCCGACCGTGCTGTCGAGCCTCGACATGAGCCTGAAATACGGTAAGGCGGATTACAACCGGCAACTGAACCTCTACCAGGGGAAGATCAACAAGCTCCACCGCGAGGCGCGTGAGCGCCAGCTGTCGACCCTGCTGCTGTTCGAGGGCTGGGATGCCGCCGGCAAGGGCGGCGCCATCCGCCGCATCACCTCAGCTCTCGACGCCCGCAGCTACCAGGTGATCCCGATAGCCGCGCCGACCGACGAAGAGCGTGCCCAGCACTACCTGTGGCGCTTCTGGCGCCACCTGCCGCGAGCCGGGCGCACGACCATCTTCGACCGCAGCTGGTACGGGCGTGTACTGGTCGAACGGGTCGAGGGATTCGCCACCGAGACCGAGTGGATGCGCGCCTACGCTGAAATCAACGACTTCGAGGAGCAGTTGGTCGAGTACGGCACGGTGCTGGTCAAGTACTGGGTGCACATCACCGCCCACGAGCAACTCGAGCGCTTCCGCCTGCGTGAGGTGACGCCACACAAGGCGTGGAAGCTGACCGATGAGGATTGGCGCAACCGCGAGCGTTGGGATGACTACGAGCAGGCCGTCAACGACATGGTCGAGCGCACCAGCACCCGCATTGCGCCCTGGACCCTGATCGAGGGCAACGACAAACGGTATTCACGGGTCGCGGTGCTCAGGGCGCTGTGCGACCAACTCGAGGCGGCGCTGGACAAGGGTAAGAAGAGCGGGAAAAAGTAGG
>CAXMPC010000090.1:0-36284 GCA_964195335.1 uncultured Gammaproteobacteria bacterium
CGGTCGTAGACGACGTCGATGTTTCCCAAATCGGTCGTGGCCAAGGCGAAGAAGTCACCACACAGCAGGCCGTAACCATCGGCCTTCCAGCGTTCGAACTCTCCCTGCGGTCGCCGGCTCACCTGCAAACGTTGCTCGCGAAAGAAGGCCTCGACGGCAATCCGGCTAAGTTCGACGCCGACGACGCCATGACCCTGGCTACGGAGCCAGGCCAGGTCGAGGCTCTTGCCGCAGAGCGGGACAAAGACCGTGCTGCCCTGTCCGGCACCCAGGTCGGGCCAGTATTCGAGCAGGTAGGGGTTGACCGCTTCCTGGTGGAAACCGATCTCGTTCTTGTGCCAGCGCCGGTGCCAGAAATCGTGCTCCATGCTCCCTCCGCCTGATCCATAGTCGCCGCAAACGGCTTCACGACCGGGCCATCTTATCGACCATTGCGGAGCGACAACAATCGGCCGGGAGAGATAGGTGGATGATCGTCGCCATGACCCGCGAGTACTTGCGTGGCAAGGCGTCCAAGCTAAGCTCGGTGGGTGACATCACAGGCAACCCCAGGAGGCCACCGATGGAACTGTTCAAGGCCCCACCCGAAATGCGTGTCTTCCTCGCCGCAGCCGGCTCGATCCTCTGGATCGGCGTCTGGCATACCGGTTTCGCTGCCACCAGTTGGGTGATCTACCTGCTCGGCATCTTCCTGCCGGTCGCGGCAGCCACCGGAATCTGCCCAGGCCTGGCGGTTTCGCGCCTGGTCTACGGCCGGTTCGGTAGCTCGGAAGAGACACAAAACCCCGCCACCTGAGCTTCGACACCAGATTCTCGTCAGCAAGGAGGGCTGCGGGATGAAGCCAGCACATGGAATTTCCAGGACTTCGCGGCACCGGCTGACAGGCCTGTGAAACGGCTCGCCGGGATGTTGCTGTCCACCCTGGGCATGCTCTTGCTTGTGGGCTGCAACTCGACGCCCAGGGCGAGCGATGGCGATGTCGGCCAGGAGTTCGATACGACCCCCGCCCTGATTTATGGCGAGGAGCGTCTCGAACTTGCACCGAGCAACGTCCAGGCACATCTCGATAAAGGCCGCCTCTACCTCGCCTACGACGTGGACGGGGACGAACCACCCGTCACGCTCTTCGCTGCCATCGCGGAGGGAACCGGTGACCCCCCACCCGACCGAACGGTGATCCAGCGGCTCAACCCGCTCCCTTACACGTCCTGGGAGATGGCCACGCGTGGCGCCACGACCGTGCCCGTTCTCGATAAAGACCGCTGGAACCAACTGCTGGCGGTGACCATGGCCTCGCTGCTGCCCGACGAGCCCGGTGCGGGCATCGTGGTCGACGTGCTGCTGCTCGAGGAGTTGTTCGTCTATCGGGATGGGAACGACCGGCTCCATACCGTGCCGATCGTCTTCAAGCCGGCCGCTATCGACGTCTCAGCCAGCTACACCTTCGCCCAGTTGCTGCAGCGGGCACAGGAGTTCCTGGGCGACCTCGTCGATGAGGACGGTCACCCGCCAGCGGCCCTGCTGTTCGCGACCGGCGACCTCTCCTCTTTCGGCTACCCCTTTGTCTATGTCGACACCAGGATGGGCCGTTTCAATTTCCTGCACGACGACAGCCTCGACGACAGGGGCACCGCCACCCCGCAACTGGTCACCCTCATCAGCACGCTGGGTCACACCGTCAACAGCCACGTCCAGGTACCGATCAAGAACCCGGTCTCGTCCCTGGCCAGGCTGTTCACCCTGGTGGCACAGACCACGCCTGATCTCGTCATGCCGACAACACTCACCCTGATCGGTGACGGATCACAACCGCCACTGGCCAATAGGCCCGGCATGGACCTCGTCACATGGGAGGCGCAACTCGACGAACTGGTCGGCCCGGCCGTCGCCTCCGGACGGCTCCATTACCTGGTCGATGGAGCCGCCTTCTTCCCGCGCCTGATCGACGTGATCGGCAAAGCGGAGCGGTCGATCGACCTGCGCCTCTATATCTTCGACAACGACGATTACGCCTTGCAGATCGCCGACCTGCTCAAGTCCCGGTCACGTGAAGTCGACATTCGCGTGCTGCTCGACGGGCTTGGCACCATCGGAGGCGCAAATGCCGATGCGCCGTCGATTCCACCGTCCCATTCGGCACCGTGGTCGGTGACCAACTACCTGCGCAGGGATTCGGCGGTCCAGGTCAGGGTGTTGGGTAATGCGTGGCTGATGGGTGACCACAGCAAGTCGATCGTGATCGACGACCGCCTCGCGTTCATTGGCGGCATGAACATCGGACGCGAGTACCGCTACGACTGGCACGACCTGATGGTCGAGGTCGACGGCCCGGTGGTCGGACTGGTCCGCGAGGATTTCGAGAAGTCGTGGAAGGGCGACGGCCTGCTCGGCGACCTGCAGCGCCTGCTGCACCAGGGACCCGGAACGTTGCCAGCGGCTGGACCGGGGCACTACCCGGTGCGGGTACTGTTCACCCGCCCCGGCAATCCGCAGATCCTGCGTACGCAGATCGCCGCCATCCGTGCGGCCCAGCGACGGATCTACCTCGAGAACGCCTACCTGACCAGCGACGCCGTGATCTACGAACTGGCCAGGGCACGAGCACGTGGCGTCGATGTCCGCGTGATCATCCCGACGGCCAGCGACAGCGGGGTAATCAGCCGCAGCAACGTGCTGGCCGCCAACACCATGCTCCGCCATGGCATCCGGGTCTTCGTCTACCCTGGCATGTCGCACGTCAAGGCCGCGGTCTACGACGGTTGGGCTTGCTTCGGCTCGGCCAATTTCGATTACCTGAGCCTGCGGGTGAACAAGGAGCTCAACCTGGCCACCTCGCACGCCCCTGCGGTCGACGCCCTGGTGGCGCAGCTGTTCCAACCCGATTTCGTACGCTCGATCGAACTGACCGCACCATTACCCAGCAACTGGAGCGATCACCTGGCCGAGATACTCGCCGACTTCCTCTGAGCCGGACCAGGTCCAACCGCCAATAAAGAGAAAGGGGCGAGACCTCGCGGTCCCACCCCTCCTTGATTCACCTGCCCGATGCGCCGGGCGGATCGTCAGGCTTCAGCGATCAGAGACGCTCGAAGATCGCCGCGATGCCCTGGCCGCCGCCGATGCACATCGTCACCAGGCCGTACTTGCCGCCGGTGCGCTTGAGCTCATACAGGCACTTGACGGTCAGGATGGCACCGGTGGCGCCGATCGGGTGACCGAGGGCGACCGCGCCACCGTTCGGGTTGGTCTTGGCCGGGTCGAACTCGAGGCCCTTGCAGACGGCCAGCGCCTGAGCGGCGAACGCTTCGTTCGACTCGATGACGTCGAGATCGTTGACGGTCAGGCCGGCACGGTCGAGGGCCGTCTTGACCGCCTGGATCGGACCCTCACCCATGTAGGCGGGATCAACGCCGGCGAAACCGTAGGAGACCAGGCGACCCATCGGCTCGAGACCGGCGCTGGCGGCAGCACTCGCCTCGGCGAGGACCACGGCGGCACCGCCGTCGTTGATGCCGGAGGCGTTACCGGCGGTAACCGAACCGTCCTTCTTGAACACGGCGCGCAGCTTGCCGAGACCCTCGGCATTGATGTCACCGCGGACGTGCTCGTCGGTGTCGAATATCTTCTCGCCCTTGCGGGACTTCAGCGTCACCGGGAGGATCTGCTCCTTGAAGTAGCCCTCGGCCGTCGCCTTGGCGGCACGATGGTGGCTCTCGACCGAGAACGCGTCCTGGTCGTCGCGAGACAGGCCCCACTTCTCGGCGACGTTCTCGGCGGTGATGCCCATGTGCACAGTGGCGAAGGGATCGGTCAGCGCGCCGACCATCATGTCGACCATCTGGCTGTCACCCATGCGGGCGCCCCAGCGGGCGGCCGGGAGGACGTACCCGGCGCGGCTCATCGACTCGGCACCGCCACCGATGGCGTAGTCGGCATCGCCGAGCATGATCATCTGAGAGGCCGAGACGATCGCCTGCAGACCCGAACCGCACAGGCGGTTGACGGTCAGCGCCTGGGATTCGTGCGACATGCCACCGTTGACGCAGGCGACACGCGACACGTACATGTCCTTGGCCTCGCCGTGGATAACGCTGCCGATAACGCCGTGGGAGACCTGCTCCGGATCGACCTTGGCCCGGGAGATCGCTTCCTTGATGACCATGGCGCCGAGGTCGGTGGCCCCAAAGCCCTTCAGCGCACCGCCGTAATCGCCGATGGCGGTCCGGACTCCACTTAGAACGACGACTTCACGCTGGTCTGCCATGGTGCTTCCCCTTGATTCTGTTCAGATGACGGGATCCGGAGCGGCCGGATGCCGCCCGAAGGTCGCGTATTATGCCGCAGCGCAGCACCAACCGCCAGCAAGGTGGTTACCCCCTCCTGACCTGGGTCAACCCTCGTTCTTGCGCGGTTGCAGGCTGAGTGCCGCCGAGTTGATGCAATGGCGCTGCCCGGTCGGTTCCGGGCCGTCATCGAAGACATGGCCGAGGTGGGCATCACAGCGGCTGCAGAGTACTTCGGTGCGACGCATGAACAGGCCATGATCGGCCTCGTAGGCGACCTTCTCCTCATCCACTGCGGCCCAGAAGCTGGGCCAGCCGGTGCCAGAGTCGAACTTGGTGTGGGCGTCGTAGAGTGGCTGCCCACAACAGGCACAGTGGTAGACCCCGTCATCATGGCAGTCGTGATAGCGGCCGCTGAAGGCACGCTCGGTGCCCTTCTGACGACAAACCTTGAACTGCTCGGGCGTCAATTCAGCACGCCACTCGGCATCGCTCCTGTCTACTTTTTCGCTCATCCATGGCCTCCGTTACTGCCACTAACAGCGGCGCGGCCGGAAACGACAGCGCCTCCGCAGGCTTTCGACTGCGGAGGCGCGGTAGAGTGCCATGGAATTACGTCAGGTCAGGCGCCGATGTTGTTCCAGACGACGTCCCAGAATTCCTGACGCTGGCGGTGCTGCACCTTCGGATTGAAGGTGGCCAGCGTAATGCAGCAGGTACGGCAGAGCTGGTAATCGAGTTCACCACCGTCGGACAACCGCTTGGTGCCCTTGATGTTGAATTCCTTGGTCGGTTCCTGGCACGAACTGCAGACTTTCGCCTTGCTCATCCAAACTCCCTCATCGTGGTATATGGCTCAAGGCCCGCGATCTGGCGGGTCACTGGGCCCAAAAAGTAGGTCATGCTGTCGCGGCGCTGCCACGACGGGATGCAACCAGACGGTGCCCGCGTGGTGTAGGCCTTTCGATAGGCGTTCCACTGGGCACAGGTGGGGTAATTCCCCGGCAGGTCGATCTCATAGCAACCCATCCATGGTCCGCGATTTTCGAGTTTCGCGGATGGTGCATAATAGCAAATTCCGGGCCTACCGGCCACCCACGACGTTCCCAACGCGGGTCGACTAGGCTGGGAACAGTCACGAACCGGAGGCGATCCTGCATGGTCGCGGTCTACCAGGGCGAGGCGCTGGCACGCTACGGATTCGGCGAGGGCCATCCGTTCGGGCCGGACCGGCTGGCAGCCTTCTGGCGCGAGACGGTCCACCAGGGGCTCGACCGCCGCGTCACCCAACTCGACCCCCGGGATTGCGACCCGGAAGCGCTGGCGCTGTTCCATACCAGCGAGTACGTGGCCCGGGTGCAACAGCAGTCGGTCACCGGGAGCGGCTACCTGGACTACGGTGACACACCCGCCTTCCGCGGGGTCTACGAGGCTGCCACCGCGGTGGTCGGCAGCGGACTCGACGCCCTCGCCAGGATCATGGCCGGCGAGGTCGACAAGGTGTTCATCCCGATCGCCGGCCTGCACCATGCCCGGCGCGACAGCGCGGCGGGTTTCTGCGTGTTCAATGATCCCGGCGTCCTGATCGAGACGCTGCGCCGCCAGTACGGCATCCAGCGGGTCGCCTATGTCGACATCGACGCTCATCACGGCGACGGCGTCTTCTATGCCTTCGAGTCCGATCCCGACGTCACCGTCGCCGACATCCACGAGGACGGTCATTACCTCTACCCGGGCACCGGATTCGCCGGCGAGACTGGCACGGGCGACGCCGCAGGCACCAAGCTCAACCTGCCTGCACCGCCCGGTGCCGACGACACTTTCTTCGCCCGTGCCTGGCCCGAGGCATTGGAGTTCGTGCGCGCCGCCAAGCCCGAGTTCATCATCCTGCAGGCCGGAGCAGACAGCATCGCCGGCGATCCGATCACCCACATGCGCTTCACCCCCGAGGCCCATGCCCGCGCCGCGCGCGACCTCGCCGCGGTGGCCGACGAGTTCAGCGACGGTCGCCTGATCGCCACCGGTGGCGGCGGTTACAACCGGACCAATCTCGCCCTCGGCTGGAACGCTGTCGTTTCCGCGCTACTGAAATAGCCGAAAGCCCTTGGAGACCGGGAGGGTGCTGGGTTAAAGTCGCATTCTGCCAACCGCATCACAGAAAAAAAATAGCGGTTGTTGCAGCATAACTATAAATAGATTTGGGTATTTTGAGGAGGAGTCCATGATAATCAAGGCGACTTCGCCCCTGTTCGGGGGGTGGGAAGGTCCAGCTGAAGTCACTACGCAACCGCCGATGAGCCGTTACCGCGAGCCGGTACTGGTCATTGACGGGCTCCCCGTCGACCGGATTGCGGCCCATCTGGCGGGCTACCGCTTGATCGAGTCCAACGAGGCCGAACGCAACAAACTTGCCCGCGGCGGCTACCCGCTCTAGCAGGGTTCGATAGAATTCGCGGTCTCCAGCTTCAGGCCACTTCTGCCGAGGCCGGGTAATAGGCCCGTGGGATGTCCTGCACCCAGCCGAAGGGGTCTTCCTGGCGCCCTTCCTGGATGCCGAGCAACGCTTCCTTGAGGCTCAGCGCCACCGGGCCCGGGTCCTGTGGCAGCATGTACTCGGTGCCATCTGGATCCGCGATGACGCTGATCGGGCTCACCACCGCCGCAGTACCCGAGGCGAACGCTTCGCTGCAACGGCCGTTACCGATATCGGCGAGCAGTTCGTCGATCGGCATGGTCTCCTCGACCACCTCGTGACCCAGCGACCGGGCCAGTTCGATCAGTGAGTCGCGGGTGATGCCTGGCAGGATGGAACCGCTGAGCTTGGGCGTGTGCAGCCGCCCGTCGATCACCGCGAAGACGTTCATCCCCGACAGTTCCTCGATCGAGGTACGCGTGTCCGGGTCGAGCCAGAGCGACTGGTCGTAGCCCTTGGTCTTGGCGCGCGCCGCCGACAGCAGGCTCGCCGCGTAGTTGCCGCCCACCTTGACCGCACCGGTACCGCCGACGGCGGCACGGGTGTCGGTACGCTCCACCAGCACCCGCATGCTGCCGGCGTGGTAAGCCTCCGACGGGCTGGCGACGACGATGAAGCTGTTGGTCGCGGAGACACCGAGCCCCAGGTTGGGCTGGGTACCGATGACGAACGGACGCAGGTAGAGCGACTGGCAGGTGCTGCCCGGGATGAAGGGTTCGGCCCACGCACTGAGCGTGCAGACCCCCTCCATGAACACCTCCTCGGGCACCTCAGGCATGCACAGACGCCGACCCGAGGTAGCGAAACGGGTGACGTGGCGTTCGGGACGGAACAGCGTGGCATGGGGGCTCTCGACCTTGTAGGCCTTCATCCCCTCGAAGTACTCCTGCGCGTAGTGCAGCACCTTGGCGCTCGGATCGAGTTGTATCGGCCCATAGGGCTTCAATTGACCCTGGCCCCAGACGCCGTCGACGCACTCGGCGACGTACATCACCGGGGCCATGATCACGCCAAAACCGAGCTTCTCCGGCAACCGGAATCCTCGCAAAGCCTGTTCGACCCCTGCCGCAATCACGACCTGACGTGACCCACTCATCTCCTGCCCTCTAGCCTGCTGTTCGGGAATCTCGCGTCGACACGAACCTGCGTCCCGGAGTCCGACGAACAAGGTTACCCGAGGTGCCGGCTGGCGTCATCCTGGATGCTACTTCGGTTGCATCCGGATCGCCGCATCGAGGCGAATGGTCTCGCCGTTGAGGTAACCGTTCTCGATCATGTGGACGGCCAGGGCGGCGTACTCGGCCGGGTCACCGAGCCGCTTCGGCGACTGCACCATGGCGATCAACGGGTCGCGTACCTCGGCCGGCATGCCGGCCATCATCGGCGTCTCGAAGACACCCGGAGCAATGGTATTGACGCGGATGCCGAGCGAGGCGAAGTCGCGGGCCAGCGGCAGGGTCATGCCAGCCACGCCCGCCTTGCTCGAACTGTAGGCCGCCTGTCCCACCTGGCCGTCGAACGCGGCGACCGAGGCGGTGTTGACGATCACCCCACGCGCCCCGTCGTCGTCGGGATCGTTTTTGGCCATCTCGGCGGCGGCCAGGCGCACCACGTTGAAGGTGCCGATCAGGTTGATCTCGATGGTGCGAGCGAACTTCTCCAGCGGCAGTGGGCCATCACGACCGATCGCCCGCCCGCCGGTAGCGACCCCGGCGCAATTGATGCAGAAATGGATGGCGCCAAAGGCCTCGAGGGTGCGCGCCAGCCCGGCCTCGGCGGCGGCGGCATCGCTGACGTCGACCGCGAGGCCGATGGCGGCGTCACCGAGACCGTGCGCGGCCTGCGCGGCCTGGTCGCCGTTCAGGTCCCACAGCGCCACCCGGGCGCCGTCTTCCACCAACCGCCTGGCGGTGGCCAGGCCGAGGCCCGAGGCCCCACCGGTGACGATCGCCACCTTGTCTTTGATCTGCATGGTTCGTTCTCCTGTTCCTGCGTCTGTAGGTCGGACTTCAGTCCGACAACTGCGATTCAATCCTCATCTCCTGTCGGGCTGAAGCCCGACCTACATGAAGATAGGCGTACTCGTCGCCTCAGCCTTCAGCCGCCAACGCCCGGCTGATCACCAGTCGCTGGACCTCCGAGGTGCCCTCGTAGATCTGGCAGACGCGAACGTCACGGTAGATGCGCTCGACCGGGAAATCGTTGAGCACGCCGTAACCGCCGTGGACCTGGATCGCCGCAGAGCAGACCTCTTCCGCCATCTCCGAGGCGAACAGCTTGGCCATCGAGGCTTCCTTCAGGCAGGGTTCGCCGGCGTCGCGCAGGGCCGCCGCGCGCAGGATCAGCCCGCGAGCCGCGTCGATCCGCGTGGCCATGTCCGCCAGTTTGAACGCCACCGCCTGGTGCTCGATGATCGGCTTGCCGAACGCCTCGCGCTCCTTTGCGTAACCAAGGGCCGCCTGGAACGCGGCCCGCGCCATGCCGACGGACTGGGAAGCGATGCCGATACGCCCGCCTTCGAGGTTGGAGAGGGCGATACGGTAGCCCTCGCCCTCCTCGCCAAGGCGGTTGGCGGCCGGCACGCGGCAGCCGTCGAAAACGATCTGGGCCGTGTCCGAGGCCCTCTGGCCGAGCTTTTTCTCGACGCTGGCAACGACGTAGCCCGGCGTGTCGGTCGGCACGATGAAACCGGTGATGCCACGTTTGCCGGCCGCGGGCTCGGTCACCGCAAAGACGATCGCCACCTGGGCATTGGCCCCCGAGGTGATGAACTGCTTGGTGCCGTCGAGGACGTAGTCATCACCATCCCGAACCGCGCGACAGCGCAGCGCCGCGGCGTCGGAACCGGCCTGCGGCTCGGTCAGGCAGAAGGCGCCGATCAACTCGCCGCGCGCCATGGGCTTGAGGAAGCGCTCTTTCTGCTCTTCATTGCCGAACTTGCAGATCGGCATGCAGGCGACCGAATTGTGCACGCTCATGATGGTCGAGGTGGAACCGTCGCCGGCGGCGATCTCCTCGAGGGCCAGGGCGTAGGCGACGTGATCGACCTCGGCCCCGTCGTACGCCTCCGGCACCAGCATGCCGAGCAAACCGAGTTCGCCCATCTGCGCCAGCGCCTCACGCGGAAAGGTGCTGTCGCGGTCCCAGTCGGCAGCATGCGGCGCCAGCTGTTCCTGGGCAAACGCGCGCGCCATGTCGCGGATCATGGTCTGTTCTTCAGTTAGCAGCATCGACATGTCACCATTCTGGTCATCCGAAATGTTGTAGGAGCGCCGCCTTTATGCCCTTCACGGGTACACGGCGCGATCCGGTCGGCCTTGAATCGCGGCCTGGGGGCCGCTCCTACAGGTCCTGTGCAACGTGGCACCTGTCGATGGTCACACCCGCTCGATTGCCATCGCCGTGGCCTCGCCGCCGCCGATACACAGCGCGGCGACACCGGTCTTGCGATCATACTTCTGCAGCGCATGCAGCAACGTCACCAGGATGCGGGCGCCGGAGCAGCCGATCGGGTGGCCCAGCGCGCAGGCACCACCATGGACGTTGACCTTGTCGTGCGGCAGGTCGAGTTCCTTCATCGCCGCCATGGTGACGACGGCAAACGCCTCGTTGATTTCGTAGAGGTCGACGTCGGCCACGCTCCAGCCGGTCTTCGTCAGCACCTTCCCGATGGCACCGACCGGGGCGGTGGTGAACAGGGCCGGCTCGTGGGCGTGGGTGCTGTGGGCGAGGATCCGCGCCAGCGGCGTCAGGCCGCGCGCCTCAGCCTGCGACTGGCGCATCAGCACCAGCGCCGCACCGCCGTCGGAGATCGAGCTCGAATTGGCCGGGGTCACCGTGCCCTCCTTGCGGAACGCGGGTTTCAGTAGCGGGATCTTGTCGAGGTTCGCCTTGTGCGGCTGCTCATCCTTGCTGACCACGGTGTCGCCACGACGCGAGGGTACCGTCACCGGCGTCACCTCGGTAGCGAAGCTGCCGTCGTCGATCGCCGTCATGGCACGGGTCAGCGAGGTAATCGCAAACTGGTCCTGGGCCTCGCGACTGAAGTTGTAGTGCCCGGCGCAGTCCTCGGCGAAGGTGCCCATCAACCGGCCCTTGTCGTAGGCGTCCTCGAGGCCGTCGAGGAACATGTGGTCGAACATCTGGCCGTGGCCGAGCCGGTAGCCGACACGCGCCTTGGGCAGCAGATACGGTGCGTTGGACATGCTCTCCATGCCGCCGGCGACCATGACGTTGTTGGTCCCGGCCAGTAGCAGGTCGTGGGCGAACATGGTCGCCTTCATGCCTGAACCGCACATCTTGTTGATGGTCGTGCAGCCGGCCGCCAGCGGCACCCCACCGTCGAGCGACGCCTGACGTGCTGGGGCCTGCCCCTGCCCGGCCGACAACACGCAGCCCATGATCACCTCATCGACGGCATCGGGCGCGATACCCGCGCGCTCGACCGCAGCGCGGATCGCCGCGCCACCGAGTTGCCA
Organism: uncultured Gammaproteobacteria bacterium; assembly: GCA_964195335.1. Taxonomy (GTDB): domain Bacteria; phylum Pseudomonadota; class Gammaproteobacteria; order QNFN01; family QNFN01; genus QNFN01. The sequence goes on from CAXMPC010000090.1 coordinate 11,236, forward strand.
ACCGGCGAGGTTGGCGAAATCGCCCTGCAGGCCGCCCATCGGCGTGCGTGCGGCACTGACGATGACGACGGGGTCGTTCTGGCTCATCAATCTGTCTCCCAAGTTCATCGGTTGCGGTTTAGTAGGAGGCGCGCCTACGCGCCGATTACGGACCTGATCGCGGCGTGTACCCGTGGGGCATAAAGGTGCCGCTCCTACAGGGGGGCATGGTCCGTGGATCATTCCTGCATGAATAAGGGGTCGGTGTCATTTTATTCTGTGAATAAGGGGTCGGTGACATTTTATTTAATGTCACCGACCCCTTTTAATCCCCGATCCCGGACCTGATCGCGGCGTGGGCGCCGCTCCTACAGGGGGGCATGGTCCGTGGTTCATTCCTGCAACTCGGGCCGGTCGCGGAACTGCTCCAGCGCTTCCGGATTGGCCATGGCGTCGGTGTTGTCGATCGGCTGGCCGTGGATCACCTTGCGTACCGCCAGTTCGACAATCTTGCCGCTGATGGTGCGTGGAATGTCTGTCACCGCCACGATCTTCGCCGGCACGTGACGGGGCGTGGTGTTGTCGCGGATGGTGTCGCGGATACGCTTGGCAAGTGCTTCGTCGAGTTCGGTACCTTCGCGCAGCTTGACGAACAGCACCACCCGCACGTCGCCCTGCCACTGCTGGCCGACGGCGATACTCTCGATGATGTCGTCGAGCTTCTCGACCTGGCGGTAGATCTCCGCCGTGCCGATACGGACGCCACCGGGGTTGAGAACGGCGTCGGAGCGGCCGTAGATCACCAGTCCGCCATGCGGGGTCAGCTCAGCGTAGTCACCGTGACACCAGGTGTTGGGGAACCGATCGAAATAAGCATCGTGATAACGCGACCCGTCCGGGTCATTCCAGAAACCGATCGGCATCGAAGGGAACGGCCTGGTACAGACCAGTTCGCCCTTTTCGCCCTCTACCGGCCGCCCCTGTTCGTCATGAACGGCAACCGCCAGGCCGAGGCCGCGGCACTGCAACTCCCCACGGTAGACCGGCCCGATCGGGTTGCCGAGGGCGAAGCAGGAGACGATGTCGGTCCCGCCCGAGATCGAGGCCAGTTGCAGATCGCTGCCGATTTCACGGTAGACGTAGTCGTAGCTCTCCGGTACCAGCGGTGAGCCGGTCGAGAGGATCGCGCGCAGGTGGGTGAGATTGAACGAGCGTGCCGGCTTGACCCGGACCTTCTCCACCGCGGCGAGGTACTTGGCACTGGTACCGAAGACGGTAACCCGCTCCTCCGACGCCATCCGCCACAGTGTCCGCGGCCCGGGGTGGAACGGCGAGCCGTCGTAGAGCACCACCGTGGCCCCGGTCGCCAGCCCGCTGACCAGCCAGTTCCACATCATCCAGCCGCAGGTGGTGAAGTAGAACAGCACGTCGTCACGCTTGAGGTCGGTGTGCAGCTGGTGTTCCTTGAGGTGCTGCAGCAGCGTGCCGCCGGCGCCGTGGACGATGCACTTCGGTTTGCCGGTGGTGCCTGAGGAGTACATCACGTAGAGCGGGTGGTCGAACGGCTGCCGGACAAACTCGAGTTCCGTCTCCTCGGCGATGAAGTCGCCCAGCAGCACCCCATGGGGCACGGTGGACAGGTCAGGGTTCGGTTCCAGGAATGGCACCACCACCACCAGTTGCACGCTGTCGATCAGCGCCACCACCTCGCGGACCGACTGCAGCGAATCGATCCGCTTGCCCGCGTACTGGTAGCCGTCGGCGGTGAACAGTACCTTCGGCTCGATCTGGCCGAAACGGTCGATCACCCCTTGGATGCCGAAATCGGGCGAGCACGACGACCAGGTCGCTCCGAGGCTCGCCGTCGCCAGCATCGCGACTACAGTCTGCGGGTGATTGGGCAGGTAGCCGGCGACGCGGTCCCCCGGCTCTACGCCGGCGCCACGCAATGCTGCGGCGACTCCGGCCACCTGGCGGTAGAGTCCACCGTAGGTCAGCGTCAGGCGGGTGCCATCCTCACCGCGGAACACCAGGGCCGGGCGATCATCGCGGAAGCGGAGGAGATTCTCGGCGAAGTTGAGCCGCGACTCGGGGAACCAGCGCGCGCCGGGCATACGGTCGCCGTCGTCGAGCAGACGTCCGCCCTTGTCGCCGACCACGCCGGTGAAGTCCCACAGCGTGTCCCAGAAGGCCGCGCGATCGTCTACCGACCACCGCCAGAGGTCATCGTAGCCGTCGAACGTCCGGCCGGCACGATTCCCGGCCACTGCCATGAAGCGGGTCAGGTTGGCCTCGGCGATGCACGCATCCGAGGGGGTCCAGAGCGGCTCCACCACGTCGTCTCCGGTCACTCGTCGCCGCTCTCTAGCACCAGCAGCGCATCGCCGTCGTTAACCTGATCGCCCACGGCGAAACGTACCTCGGTGACATTGCCGCCGGCCGGGGCGACGATGGTGTGTTCCATCTTCATCGCCTCCAGCACCAGCAGCGGTGCGCCACGCTCGACGTGGTCGCCGGCGGTGACATGGACGGCGACGATCTTGCCCGGCATCGGCGCCGTCAGCCCGCCAACAGCCACCTCCTCCTCGGCCGCGGCCGCGGCCGGGTCGTGCAGGTGCAGACGGTGACGCTCGCCACGGTAGAAGAGCGTCAGGTCGGTCTCTTCGCGTACCACAGTCAGCGTCAGGCGGGTACCGTCCAGGGTGGCGACCAGGTCACCAGAAGCGTTGATAAAGCCGTCGGCGACCAGCGACCGTTCCGGGGTGTCGATGACGAAATGGTCATCACGGTAATGGACCGTCACCTCGTGCTCCCCGCCATCGACGCGGAAGTGCAGTGGCTGATGGTTGTCCTCGTTCAGGCGCCAGCCCGAGGTCTGGTGCCAGGGCGAGGTCGAATCACTACCGGCCACGGCGGCAGACGCCGCCTCGTCGCGGCGCCTGAGCAGGACATCGAGGCTGGCCAGCGCCAGCACCGCGTCGGTTACCGGTGCTGCCGGGGCCACCAGTTCATCGCGGTGGCGATCGATGAAGCCGGTGTCGACATCACTTGCCACGTAGCGTGGATGGGCAGCGACGGTGGCGAGGAAATCGAGATTGGTGGTGATGCCGACCACCTGGGTGGCGCGCAGTGCGGCCTGCAGGCGGCGCAACGCGGCATCGCGGTCGTTATCCCAGACCACCAGCTTGGCGATCATGGGGTCGTAGTGGATCGAAACCGTGTCGCCCTCACGCACACCGGTGTCGATGCGCACGTGGGGGCCGGCGTCGGGAAAGCGCAGGTGGGCCAGGTGGCCGGTCGCCGGCAGGAAGTCGCGCGCCGGGTCCTCGGCGTAGATGCGTGCCTCGAAGGCGTGGCCCGCCAGGTGCAACTCGTCCTGCCGCAGCGGCAGTGGCTCGCCGGCGGCGACGCGCAGCTGCCACTCGACCAGGTCCTGGCCGGTAACCAGCTCGGTGACCGGGTGCTCAACCTGCAGCCTCGTGTTCATCTCCATGAAGAAGAAGGTGCCGTCGGCATCGACGATGAACTCGACCGTGCCGGCACCGACGTAGCCGATCGCTCGCGCCGCGTCGACCGCCGCTTGGCCCATGGCCGTACGACGCGCCTCGTCGAGCCCGGGCGCCGGCGCCTCTTCGAGCACTTTCTGGTGGCGCCGCTGCAACGAACAGTCACGTTCGAACAGGTGCACGGCATCGCCGTGACTGTCGGCGAAGACCTGGATCTCGATGTGGCGCGGCTTGATCAGGTACTTCTCGACCAGCATCGCCTCGTCGCCAAACGCGGCCGAGGATTCACGTCGTGCCGCGGTCAGTGCGGCGGCAAACCCGTCGGCCTGCTCGACCACGCGCATCCCCTTGCCGCCACCTCCGGCGGAGGCCTTGAGCAACACCGGGTAGCCGATCTTCTCGGCCTGGGCAGCGAGAAGGTCGTCGGCCTGGTCGTCGCCGTGGTAGCCGGGCACCAGGGGCACGCCCGCCTGCTCCATGATCTGCTTGGCCGCGCTCTTTGATCCCATCGACCGGATCGCCTCGACCGGCGGGCCGATGAAGGCCAATCCGGCCTCGGCACAGGCGGCGGCGAACGTGGCGTTCTCGGACAGGAAACCGTACCCCGGGTGGATCGCCTGGGCACCGGTGCGCTGTGCCGCCTCAACGATCTTGTCGGCACACAGGTAACTGTCACGGGCCGGCGCCGGCCCGATGGCGACCGCCTCGTCGGCCAGTGCGACGTGACGTGCGGCGGCGTCAGCCTCGGAGTAGACGGCGACGGTGCGCACGCCGAGACGACGCGCGGTCTTGATCACCCGGCAGGCAATTTCACCGCGGTTGGCTATCAGGATCTTGTCAAACATCGCGGTCCCTGCCGATTACATGCGGAAGATGCCGAACTTCGTCGGGTCGACCGGGGCGTTGAGTGCTGCCGACAGGCCCAACCCGAGCACGGTGCGGGTGTCGGCCGGATCGATGATGCCGTCGTCCCACAGGCGGGCACTGGCGTAGTACGGGTGGCCCTGGGTTTCGTACTGGTCGCGGATCGGCGCCTTGAACGCTTCCTCATCGTCGGCCGGCCAGCTCTCACCACGCAGTTCCATGGCATCGCGCTTGACCTGAGCGAGCACGTTGGCCGCCTGGTCGCCGCCCATCACCGAAATACGCGCATTGGGCCACATCCACAGGAAACGCGGGCTGTAGGCGCGTCCGCACATGCCGTAGTTGCCGGCACCGAAGCTGCCCCCGAGGATCAGCGTGAACTTGGGCACCCGGGTGCTGGCCACCGCCGTGACCATCTTGGCCCCGTCCTTGGCGATCCCGCCCGCCTCGTACTTGGAGCCGACCATGAAGCCGGTGACGTTCTGCAGGAAGATCAGCGGAATACCGCGCTGGCTGCAGAGCTCGATGAAGTGCGCCCCCTTCTGGGCCGATTCGGAGAAAAGGATGCCGTTGTTGGCGATGATGCCGACCGGATAGCCGTAGAGGTGGGCGAAGCCGCAGACCAGCGTCGTGCCGTAGAGCTGCTTGAACTCGTCGAACTCCGAACCGTCGACGACGCGGGCGATCACCTCGCGGACGTCATAGGGCTTGCGGGGGTCATCGGGGACCAGGCCGTAGAGTTCCTCGGCTGGATACAGTGGTTCGCGTACTTCTTTAACTTTTACATTTATATTTTTGATTATATTAAGATTTGATACTATATTTCGTGCGATTCCAAGCGCATGCGAGTCGTTCAGCGCGTAGTGGTCGGTGACCCCCGAGGTGCGTGAATGGACGTCGGCGCCACCGAGATCCTCGGCACTGACCACCTCGCCGGTAGCCGCCTTCACCAGCGGCGGCCCGCCGAGGAAGATGGTGCCCTGGTTGCGGACGATGATGCTTTCGTCGGACATCGCCGGCACGTAGGCACCGCCGGCCGTGCACGAACCCATCACCACCGCCACCTGCGGGATGCCGGCCGCAGACATGTTGGCCTGGTTGTAGAAGATGCGGCCGAAGTGGTCGCGGTCGGGGAAAACCTCATCCTGGGTCGGCAGGTTGGCGCCGCCGGAATCGACCAGGTAGATGCACGGCAGCCGGCAGGCGGCGGCGATCTCCTGCGCGCGCAGGTGCTTCTTGACCGTCAGCGGGAAGTAGCTACCGCCCTTCACCGTCGCGTCGTTGGCGACGATCATGCACTCCTGCCCGGCGACCCGACCGATACCGGTGATGACACCGGCGGCGGCCACGTCCTTGGAATACATGTCCCATGCGGCCAGCTGGGAGAGTTCGAGGTACGGCGAGCCGACGTCAAGCAGCGTGCGCACGCGATCGCGTGGCAGCAGCTTGCCTCGGGCCAGGTGCTTGTCGCGGGCCCGTTCGCCGCCACCGAGGGCGACCTGGGCCACCTTGGCGCGCAGGTCCTCGACCAGATCTCTCATGTGCGCGGCGTTGGCCTGCGCCGCGTCCGAACGCATGTCGAGGGGACTTTTGAGCACGCTCATCGTGAACTCAACCGGTCTCGCCGAACAACTCGCGGCCGATCAGCATGCGCCGGATCTCGCTGGTGCCGGCGCCGATCTCGTAGAGCTTGGCGTCTCGCAGCAGGCGCCCGGTTGGGTACTCGTTGATGTAGCCGTTGCCACCGAGGGACTGGATCGCCTCGAGCGCCATCCAGGTCGCCTTTTCAGAAGCGTAGAGGATCGCGCCGGCAGCATCCTTGCGCGTGGTCTCGCCACGATCGCACGCCTTGCCTACGGCATAGACGTAGGCGCGGCTGGCATTGAGCGTGGTGTACATGTCGGCCAGTTTGCCCTGCATCAGTTGGAAGGTACCGATCGGACGGCCGAACTGCTCGCGTTCGTGCAGGTACGGGACGACCACGTCCATGCACGCCTGCATGATGCCGAGCGGGCCGGCGGCGAGCACCGCGCGTTCGTAGTCAAGACCGCTCATCAACACGTTGACCCCGCGACCGAGACCGCCGAGGACGTTCTCCTCTGGCACCTCGCAATCCTGGAACACCAGTTCGCAGGTGTTGGAACCACGCATGCCGAGCTTGTCGAGCTTCTGCGCGGTGGTGAAGCCGGGCATCCCCTTCTCGATGATGAAGGCCGTCATGCCGCGCGGTCCGGCGTCGGGGTCGGTCTTGACATAGACCACCAGGGTGTCGGCGTCCGGGCCGTTGGTGATCCACATCTTGTTGCCGTTGATGATGTAGCGGTCACCGCGCTTTTCGGCGCGGGTGCGCATGGAAACGACGTCGGAACCGGCCCCCGGCTCGCTCATCGCCAGCGCCCCGACGTGTTCACCACTGATCAGCTTCGGCAGGTACTTCTGTTTCTGTGCATCGCTGCCGTTGCGCCGGATCTGGTTGACGCACAGGTTGGAGTGGGCGCCGTAGGAGAGCCCGACCGAGGCCGAGGCCCGGCTGATCTCCTCCATGGCGATCATGTGCTCCAGGTAGCCCATGCCGGCGCCGCCGTATTCCTCCTCCACGGTAACGCCGAGCAGGCCCATGTCGCCAAACTTGCGCCACAGGTCGGCCGGGAATTCGTTGTCACGGTCGATCGCCTCGGCACGCGGGGCAATCTCGTCGTCGGCGAAGGCGCGCACGGCATCGCGCAACATGTCGGCGGTCTCGCCGAGATCAAAGTTCAGCGTCGGGTAGTAGCTGCTCACGAAATCCTCCGGGTCGCCGGCCGTCGCATACCGGCGCGCATTGTTCTGTCGTAACCGCCCCGGCAGGCCGCCGTGACGCAGGCGTCAATCTACCCCAAACTCTCGTTGACGTAAACGTCAACCTTCTGCCGCATGCCGTAACCTGGCCGAACTGCGGCACCAGGTGGTGTTCTGATCATGATGTCTTCGCGACAGGAGTAACTTCCAGCCACGTTCACCGGACGCCAGACTGGCATAGCATGGTGCCCGGTCTGACCATAGCACCCCAACTTTCCGAGGCCCTCCATGTCATCAGCGCGTGATCTCGCCCTTGTCTTCATCATCCTCGTCGCCGTGGCCCTGCTCTACCCCGGGGTGACCCGACCGGTCCTGACCCTGACCGGCACCATCGAGAAGTCCGACATGGTCGATATCGGCATCGACCTGCTGGCCGGTGACGACGAAGACTCACGCAAGCACCAGTTCGTCAGCGGCCTGGCGACGGTGATGGGTTATGACCGGGTCGAGGGCGACATGGTGGTCTACCAGAAAACGCGCTCGATCCTGGGTACGGCCCGGGAGCTCGCCCGCACCGGTAACGGCGGCGTCGCTTTCCTGATCGTGCTGTTCAGCGTGGTGATACCGGTCAGCAAACTGTTGCTGCAGGGCGCCTCGCTGCTGCTGCGTTCACCCGCAACCCGAAAGATCCTCGACCGGGTGATCGCGGCGATGAGCAAGTGGTCGATGGCCGACGTCTTCGTCATGGCGCTGATCGTCGCCTACCTCGCAGGCAGCGCTTCGGATCAGATGGGCGACCTGCTGACCATGGATGCCCGACTCGAGCAGGGTTTCTACTACTTCCTCGCCTACTGCCTCTTTTCCGTCGCCTCCACGGGGCTGGTCAGAGCCTCCGCCGCGGCCTCCCAGGAGACCGGCCCACAACCGCCCGGCTAGTGCGGCTTGGCGTCCTGCGCATGGCTCGCGGCTTGCTCCACGGGCTGACTCTCCTTCATGTCAGCCATCGACGCCATGTTGCCGTGCTCAGCACCGTCGCCTTGCGGATGGGATGACGGCGTCGCAACCTCGCCGAGGACGTAGTCATGCGGGACGGCGGCGAGTCGCACCACTTCCCCTCCGTAACGAGCAGCGAATGCCTCGGCCGCCGGCGCGGATACGAACGGCACCGCTTCGGGCGCGCCCATGCCGCCCGTCCGCGAGCTGTTGAGGACGTACCACGCGTCCTGTGCCGCGATCCAGGTCGAGTCGTCCGGTTGTTCCCAGGCGGTGTCACTCATGTCGTTGACATAGAACGCAGCGATGTTCTTCGGCTCCTCGGGCAGGCGGGTGAAGGCGATGCCGTCACGCACCGAGCTGAACCAGATTGGCTCGGCACGATCAGTCAGGAATATCTGTGCCTTGGGACCCTGATGCTCGGCGACAATCATCTGGCAATAATGACCGACGGCGTCACGCGTCATCGGCAGGGCCTGCGGTGCCGCGGCCGGCCGATCGGCCTCGCCGCAGGCGGTGAGCAGGACAGCGGCAATCAGGGTGCCAATCTGTGCGGCTCTCATAGTTCTTTCCTCTGGAATCGGACCACGGTCAGGCCGAGCGGTACGGCCACCCAGCCGAGCAGCAGCGCCACCAGCAGCACGGGCTGGAATCCCGCCATGCGGCCGGCCTCGGCCATGCCGGCGAGCAGGCTGACCGCCTCGGTCCCGGTCAGGTTGATGATGCGATAGATGTCGGTGGGGTTGGCCAGCAGCAGCGCCGCGACCAGGTCGGGCGACAGGCGCTGCTGGGTGTCGGCCAGCAGCAGGCCAAGCAGGCCAAGGTCGTAGAGCACCACGAACAGCAGCCACAGGGCCACCGAAACACCGGCCGCGGTCGCCCGTTCACGCACCAGCGCGCTGACCAGGTAGCCAAGAGCGATAAAAGCGCTGCCGAGCAGCCAGGAACTGGCCATAAGCACCAGGTAGGCGGTCCAGCTCTCGGCATCGGCACCACCGGTGAACTGCAACACCAGGCCGGCGCCGCCATAACCAACCAGCAGTGCGGCGAGCAGGATCAGGCTGTGGCCGAGGAACTTGCCGACCACCACCTGCCAGCGCGCCACCGGGTAGGTCAGCAGCAGCAGCAGCGTACCGCGCTCGAGTTCACCGACCAGGGCGTCGAATGCCAGCATCAGCGCGATCAGCGGCAGCAGGTAGACGGTCAGGCTGGCGAGACTGGCGACGGTGATGCTCATCGGCGTCGCCTTGACGGTGCCTGACGGTGCCGAACCGAGCAGTGCCAGCGACAGGGCCAACGCGGCTAGCAGCAGGATGATGGCGGCGACCCAACGGTTGCGCAGGCCGTCACGGATCTCGTTGCCGGCGAGGATGACCAGGGCTCTCATTGCGGACCGTCCCCTGCCGAGTAGTAGGCGTAAACCTCGCCGAGGCCGGGCGCGTGGATCTCGACATCGCGCACCGCCGGGCGCAGTTCGGCAAGGCGGGAGACGATGTCGAGCTTGTCGCCGCCGAGACAGGAGAGTTCGAGGGTCTGGTTGTTGATGTGGTCGAGGTGCAGTCCCCCGCCGATGCGCTCGGCGACACCGCTTGCCTCGCCGTCACCGGTGACCACGCGGATGCGTACCAGCAGTCCGGCCTTCTCGCGCAGCTCGGCCAGGGAACCGAAAGCGACCAGCCGCCCCTGGCGCAGGATCGCGACACGGTCGCTGCGCGCCTCGATCTCGGTCAATGCGTGCGACGAGATCAGGGCGCAACCGCCCTCCTCCTGGTGCTGTCTGACCCGCCGGTAGAAGGTTTCGCGCAGCACCGGGTCGAGACCGGTGGTCGGTTCGTCGAGCAGCAGCACGTGCGGCGTACCGAGCAGTGCCTGGGCCAGGCCGAGGCGTTGGCGCATGCCCTTGGAGTAGGTGCTGACGCGACGTCGCGCCGCCTCGTCCAGACCCACCTCGGCGAGGAGGCGGTCGCAGGTGCCGACGGCCACCCCCTTGAGGCGGGCATAGAAGCGCAGCACCTCGCGCCCGCTCATGGCGGTGTGGAACATGACGTTCTCGGGCAGGAAGCCGATGTCGGCACCGAGTCCCTTGCCCAGCAGGTGGGTCGGGTCGGTACCGTTGACGTGGATCTGTCCGCCACAGGGACGGGTCAATCCGAGCAGCAGTTTCATCAGCGTGGTCTTGCCGGCACCGTTGTGGCCGAGCAGCGCGACACATTCCGCCTGTCCTACCGCCAGAGAAACCTCGTGCAGCACCTCGTGGGCACCGTAGCGCTTGCTGACCCGGTCGAGTTCGATACTAGCCTTGGAGGCCATCGTTCGTGTTCCTGAAAACGAAATCCGGTTCGGCCATCAGCGGGGCCAGATCGACCACGCCCCCGGGATAGAGTGGCGGGAAGGCCGACTGCGCCCAGCGCACCAGGTGCACGGCCGGGCTGTTCAGAAGCAGGATAGCCAGCGGGTGACGCCAGACCAGCTGGTCGACCAGGTCGTTCGGCTGATAGGCGCGATCGCCGATGCCGTCGCCGTCGAGGTCGAAAGCGGGATTGTCGCTCCAGTAGTTGCCACGGCCGTCCTCGGACCATTCGATGTGACGCGTACCCACGTACTTGACCTGGGTGCGGTTGCCGACGAAAGCATTGCCGACGATGGTGTTCTGCTCGGAACCGGCGGTGAAGTGGATGCCGATGCTGCAGCCCTCGAATCGGTTGCCTTCGAAGCGGTTGTGGTTGGCGTTGTAGATGAAGACGCATTTATTGGCACCACCGCTGACCTCGTTGCCACTGACCAGCGATTCGTTGGCGTAGTTCATCAGCAGGCCGTGGTCGCGGTCGCCAAGAGAGCGGTTGCCGGTGATGACCAGCCGGTGGGAAAACATCAGGGCAAAACCGAGATGGTTGCCACGCGAGATGTTGCCCGAAACCTCGCTGTCGTTGGCGTACATGTAATGGATGCCGAAACGAACGCCTTCGAGCCGGTTATTGGTATAGCGGTTGTGGTTGCTGACATTGACGAAAATACCGTCACGACCCAGGCGGATGAGATTGTCCTCGACCACCGATCCGGGCGCATTCCACAACTGCACGCCATTACCGCGCTCGCTCATCGGCAGGTCATCACGACCAATGACAGTGTTGCCGCGGACCACGGCATCGTGCGGCCCCTTGAGGTTGACGCCGATCAGGTTGTGTTTGAGACGGTTGTTCTCGATCACTGCCCCGGTGGCCTGGTCGCTGACGTAGACGGCGCCATCCTCACACGAGAGGCAGTCACCCGAGCCGGTGATGGTCACACCAGTCAGGCGCGTGTTTGGCGCGGCCAGCGTGACGACGCGTCCCTGGCCACCGCCATCGAGTACCGTTTCGCTGTCGCCGACCAGCACCAGTGGCTTGTCGACGATGAAATTTCCCGTATAGGTGCCGTGGCCGAGGCGGAGCGTGTCGCCCGCCTCGGCCATGGCAATGGCCTGTTGCAACGTGCCTGCCCCAGGTGGCACCGCACGCTCAGCCGCCCCGGCTGGCGCGACGAAGAATGCGAGGGCAAGGGTGGCGGCCGGGACGATCCCGGCCGCCAGCTCGCCGCTGCCACGCGGAAGAGGCATTACGCTCCGGCCTTCTCGACCAGCATGCGCCCGCGCATCTCCATGTGCAGGGCGTGGCAGAACCACTGGCAGTAGAACCAGTGCACTCCCGGCCGGTCGGCGACGAAGGTCACCGAACTGGTCTGCTGCGGACCGATCTCCATGCAGACACCAAAGTTGGCCATCGTGAAGCCGTGGGTCAGGTCGTCGACCTTGTCGACATTGGTGACGCAAACCGTCACCTCGTCGCCCTGCTTGACCTTGAAATGGGTCATGCTGAAGTTGGGCGCCGACGAGGTCATGTAGACCCGTACTTTCTTGCCGTCGCGGATCACCTTCGAGTCGGTCTCGAGCTTGATACCGTCCTTCTTGGCTATCGCCACCGTCGCCGCGAACGTCGGTTCGTTGCGGTCGTAAACCGAGTTCGGATTGACGATATCAGCGCGGACGATGATGGCGTCGTGCGGCTCGGCGAAGGTCGGGCCGTCGTGGACCAGCTTCATCTTCTCACCGGTAATGTCGATCAGCTGCTCGTTCTCCGGTTTCAGTGGACCGCAGTTGATGAACCGGTCCTTGGAGAACTTGTTCAGCGACACCAGCCACTTGCCGTCGGCCTCCTTGGTCTCACCCATGGAGGTGTGGTTATGACCCGGTTGATAGTGCACATCGAGCTTGTCGTTGATGTAGTCGACCTTCTCGCCCTTGTAGGCGCGGACCGCTTTTTCGATATTCCACGATACGGACTGGCTGTCGAGAAACACCGTGGTGTAACCGTTGCCTCGACCGTCGAACGCGGTATGCAACGGACCGAGACCGAGTTCCGGTTCACCGGCCACGGCATCACGTGGCTTGATCTTGTCAGCGAACAGGTCGGGGAACCTGCGCACGTCGAGGATCGTCACCGTCGGCGACAGCTTGCCGTTGACAATGATGTACTTGCCATCGGGCGCGGTGTTGACACCATGCGGGCTGTTCGGCACCGGGATATAGCGTGTATACGGCGAGTTGGCGCGCTTGCGCCCGTCGAGCACCGGCACACCGCCGTGCTTCTCGAACTTGCCGGCCTTGACCGCCGCCTCGATTGCCTTGATGTCGAACACCACCGCCCAGTCCTGCTCGTTGGCGGTCATCTGCGCCAGGGAGATGCCTTCCTCGCTGTTGTAGCAGCTGGAGACCGCGTACAGGCCCTGGTAGTCGGCATCGACGTTGTCGAGGTTGCCGTCAACCATCACCTGCCAGGCCACCTCCATTTTTTCGCCGTCAACAGCGGTAAAGATGGCGACGTATTTCGACGGATCGTCGAGGTCGCGACCGTCGTTCGGCAGCGGCACACGATGCTCGCCGTTGCAGAAAACGTAGCCGGTCTTCGGGTACTTCTGCGGACGCAGGCCATGGATGTCGGCCGCGTTGGGGATCTCGATGATCTTGTCGACCTTCATGATATCGCAGCGGATGCGGGCGACACGGGTGTTCGCCTTGTCGTTGATCCAGAGATAGCGACCGTCGTAAGTACCGTCGGTGAACGACATATGCGGGTGGTGGGCGTCACCGTTTAGGTAGACGCCGCCGCGCGACTCCAGGTGCTTCTTGGTCTCCGGCAGCAGTCCCTCGGTGAGGATTTTGCGACTCTCGTTGGTCTGTCCCCAACCGGTTGCGCTGCAACGGTTGAACACCGGGATACGCATCAGCTCGCGCATCGACGGTACGCCGACGATGCGCACCTCGCCGGCCTGGCCACTGCTCCAGAAGCCGTAGTAATCATCCAGCTGACCTGGCTCGACAGTGGCCGAGGCTCCGGCAGCCTGTGCTTCGCGCGAGGCCAGCGCACTGTAACCGGTCATACCGCCGACACCGGCGACGGCAGCGACCCCGGCGGTGCCTTTCAGCAGCTCACGGCGGGTCAATGTGGTTTTGGACTCATCCTTCTTTTCCATGTCACCTGCTCCTTCATGTCGTTAACGGCCAGAAGTGGCCGGTCTTCCCTCACGCACCCCGGCGACCGCCGGGGATTGATGCGGTTCCTTTTACTGCGTGGCAGCCTGGATGGCTTCAGCCGCAGCATTTCCGTTTTGCGAATCCTTGTTCCTGATCTCCAGACTCTCGGCCATCCGAGCCGAAAGAATGGCCTTGCGTTCTCGCCTCTCGCGGCGCTTGACCATCACCGGGCACTGCTGTTCATCGTGGTAGAGCTCCTGGCAATGCAGGCAGTAGAGGCATTCGTTGGGGTTGATCGGCCCCTCCGGGTGGATCGACTGGACCATGCAGCCCTTGGCACATATTTGGCAGCGCGTGCCGCAGTCGTTGTAGCGCTTGAGCCACTCGAACATCCGCAGGCGGCCGGGAATCGCCAATGCCGCACCAAGCGGGCAGAGATAACGGCAGTAGGCCCGCTCGACGAACAGGCCGACCACGAGCGTGCCCACGGCGAACAGCACGTAAGGCCATTCGCGCGCGAACTTGAGAATGATCGCGGTCTTGAACGGTTCAATCTCGGCCAGGTGCTCGGCCGTCTCAAGCGAGTGCAGCGAAAAGCCGAACAGCAACAGGAAGATGATGTATTTGAGCGTCCACAACCGCTCGTGCAGCCCCCAGGGCACCGTCCACTGCGGGATGCGCAAGCGCTTGGCGAGGCGATTGAGCAACTCCTGCATGGCGCCGAACGGGCATAACCAGCCGCAGAAGACACCGCGCCCCCAGAACAGCAGGGAGGCGGCGACACCACCCCAGATGATGAAGATCAGTGGCTCCATAAGAAAGTAGTCCCAGGCGAAACCGGTGGCCAGTGCATTGAACACCGTCATCACGTTGACCACCGACAACTGGGCATTGGCGTAGAGGCCGAGCCAGAACAGCGTGAACAGCAGGTAGGCGACCCTTACGCGCTCGGTCAGCTGCGAATGCTTGGTCAACCACTCCTGGAAGAAGAAGATCAGTGTCAGCACACCGAGGGCAACAACCAGGATGACGACATCCACTTGCTTGGCGTGCCAGATCTTTTGCCACAGGGGCGCCTGTTCTGACATGCCCCCTCCCTCCGCGGGTGAAGGGGTTTCGTAGCGGACGTAGCTCTCGGGTAACTGGTAGCGCAGTTCGAAGGTCTGGAACGCCTTGGTTGTCGGCCCAATCTCGCGGCCGACCAACAGCTCCAACCGCCAAGGCGCGGCCGGGTTGAACGGCACATCCTCAGGGATCAGGAAGGTATCGACATCCTCGAAGCCGGGGGCACCGTCGGCGGTGATCCGTCGCAGCCGCTTGTGATGATAGTCGTGAAAGCGGAAGACGTTGTCACCCTGGCTGAGCTGGATGCGGTCGAAAATACCGCCGCGTACGTAGCCAGAACCCTTGAACGAGAAACGGCCCATGCCGGCGATAACCAGGGCATGCTGGTCCGGGGCCAGCTTCTTCTCGAGGTTGGCGAACTCCTTGTCGCCGATGGCGTTGCGCCCTATGCCAGGAACCGAGGCCAGGCCGGCATACATGTCGATGAACAGATCCGTCGGCTCCCCGCGCTCCGGTCGGGCGGCAGCCTCGACGTTGCCGGACCGGGCGAAGGCGCGATTGACGTCGTCCAGCGTCAGCTTGAGCTGCTGCATCGATCCGTCCGCTGTCAGGCCGGCCCAGTCGGTAGCAACGAACGGCCGCTCCGTATCGAGCACCGCGCGTGGCCCGGCCGGCTGCTCCGAGACCGGCTCGAGGCCACCGAGGCGCTGCTCGCGTGCCACCTTGACCGCCGCACGCAGGATGGTGTCGTCGATCACCATGATGGTCACGGTGGCCCCGGTGACGATGTCGATCTGATGCTTCTCTTGTTCGATGTTGCGTGCGAACTCAGCAATGTCGAAGCCGATATAGCCTTCGATCACCTTGCGGATGCGCGCTTCGGGGATGCCGATCAACACGATCGGTTCGCTGTGCTCGACCAGTTCCACGGAACGGATGACAGCATCAGGGTCGATTCCGACGAGGACGTGTATCGGTTTGCCCGAGTAGCCGATGGTGCCGACGAAATCGGTGGTCAGGAACAGGTAGCCGAGGAGTTCATCGCCGCGCATGGCACGGGCAACCGGAAACTCGTCGGTCGGCGGTTCGATGCGGTCGGCATCGGGATAGAGCGCGGCGGCATCTGTGTTGGCGAGGAAGCGTGGCAGTTCAGATACAGCGAACGCCGAACTCGAGAACAGCAACACAAGGACAAGCAGCGCGCGCTGGATCAGTATCCGTGCACAGCCGCTTCTACCAGGGTGTTGGTGGGCCACGTCGAGCGACATTCCTGTCCTGTTGTTCGCCAATCCCAGGCGATTCGGTCGTTAACCGTTGGGGAGAGTTTGGTCGATTCCCACGGAACATGCCAGCGACCTGCCATGGCCCTGGCGTATTACAGTTGATCCGATGTGAACAACGAAATCCTTGATCGAGAACAAGGCTCCCGGGAGGACAATCCGGAATTTCGAAAGATGCTTCCAAGCGTTCGGCGGGCAAAACGGCCGCCACCTTGAGATCGCCATTTCGGTATGCCTGCAAGTCGCCAGCAGCACGTCATCGGGTGGTGGTACGCCCGCCACCCTCTCAGCGTTCGACCTGGCCGACGTCGCGCACAGCGCCGCGGGAAGCTGACGTGGTCAGCGCAGCATAGGCACGCAATGCCATGGTGACCTTGCGTGGACGTGCCGCGGCCGGTTTCCACGCCGCCGCTCCCTTCGCCTCCATCGCCTGGCGGCGGCTGGCCAGTTCGTCGTCGGCGATGGCGAGGTGAACACGCCGGTTGGGAATGTCGATCTCGATGGTGTCCCCCTCTTCGACCAGGGCGATGTTGCCGCCTTCGGCCGCCTCGGGCGAAGCATGACCGATCGACAGGCCCGAGGTGCCGCCGGAAAAGCGACCGTCGGTGAGGAGTGCGCACACCTTGCCCAGCCCCTTCGATTTCAGGTAGCTGGTCGGATAGAGCATCTCCTGCATGCCTGGGCCACCCTTAGGTCCCTCGTAGCGAATCAGAACGACATCGCCTTCCTTGATCCGGCCACCGAGGATCGACTCGACCGCCGCCTCCTGGCTCTCGCAGATGCGAGCCGGCCCAGAGAAGGTGAGATTCGACTCGTCGACGCCGGCAGTCTTGACGATGCAACCCTCCTCGGCGAGGTTGCCGAACAGCACCGCCAGGCCACCTTCCTTGCTGTAGGCGTGTTCCATGTCGCGAATACAGCCCGCCTTGCGGTCGATATCGAGATCGGAAAAGCGCTTGTCCTGGCTGAAGGCCTCGATGGTTCGCACCCCCCCGGGGGCCGCACGATAGAACGCATGCAGTCGCTCGCTTTCGCTGACGATCACGTCCCAGGCGTCGAGGCCGGTGCCGAGCGTCGCGCTGTGGACGGTCGGTACATCACGGTTGATCAGCCCACCGCGTTCGAGCTCGGCGAGAATCGCCATGATGCCACCGGCACGGTGCACATCCTCGACGTGGTAATCCTGGGTACTCGGAGCCACCTTGCACAGGTTCGGCACCTTGCGCGACAGCCGGTCGATGTCGGTCATGGTGAAGTCGACTTCACCCTCCTGGGCCGCGGCCAGCAGGTGGAGCACCGTGTTGGTCGAGCCACCCATGGCGATGTCGAGCGCCATGGCGTTCTCGAACGATTCGAAGGTAGCGATCGAGCGCGGCAGCACGCTGGCGTCGTCCTTTTCGTACCAGCGCCGCGCCAGTTCGACGATGCGCCGGCCAGCCTCGAGGAACAGTTCGCGACGGTCGGCATGGGTGGCGACCAGGGTACCGTTGCCCGGCAGCGACAGCCCGAGGGCTTCAGTCAGGCAGTTCATGGAGTTGGCGGTGAACATCCCCGAGCAGGAGCCGCAGGTCGGACAGGCGGAGCGCTCGAGTTCGAGCACGTCCTCGTCGCTGACGCTGTCGTCAGCGGCAGCGATCATGCCGTCGATCAGGTCGACCGAGCGCTCGCCATCCCCGGTCTTGACCTTGCCAGCCTCCATCGGTCCGCCGGAGACGAAGATCGCCGGGATGTTCAGGCGCATCGCCGCCATCAGCATCCCGGGGGTGATCTTGTCGCAGTTGGAGATACAGACCAGGGCGTCGGCGCAGTGGGCGTTGACCATGTACTCGACGGAGTCGGCAATGATCTCTCGCGATGGCAGCGAATAGAGCATGCCGTCGTGACCCATGGCGATGCCGTCGTCGACCGCGATGGTGTTGAACTCCTTGGCCACGCCGCCGACCTGCTCGATCTCACGCACGACCATCTGGCCGAGGTCCTTGAGATGCACATGGCCCGGAACGAACTGGGTAAAGGAGTTGGCGATCGCGATGATCGGCTTGCCGAAGTCGCCGTCACCCATGCCGGTCGCGCGCCACAGCGAGCGGGCGCCAGCCATGTTGCGGCCGTGGGTCGAGGTGCGGGAACGGTAGGCGGGCATGGCTGTCTCCGGGCGGTATCTGCTCTGGTAAGGAGCGTGATTCTACACCGCCGGGTGGTCGGCACGGGCCGAAATCCGTAGCAGCATCAGGGGTATGGATCCAGGGTGAGCAGTGCCGTGTTGCCACCGGACGCCGTGGTGTCGACGCTGATCACCCGCTCGGTCGCGAATCGGGCTCCGCCCTCGGCCAGCGCCACCAGTGGCACGCGGACGCCGTCACGGGCCGCCAGCGCCCGGCGTACCGTGCCGACTCGCCCGTCGTCGCCCTCGAGCGCCACCACCCGCAACCCCGGCAGCGTGGTGAGATCGTCGTCGCTGACCATGACGACGCCGGCGAGGCCAGCCGGTACGCCGGCCTGCTCCAGGGCCATGACCAGCTGCGCTGCCAACGCGTCGTCGACCCCGGCGGCCAACGCCACGGGATTGCCCGTTGCCAGGGCAGACAGTGCCTGCAACAGAAGGGCCGCCGTCGGATGCGCCCCGCCGCCGAGGCAGAGCACCGGGCCGCGGCCATGCCACGACAAGGTGTTGCTCTCACCGGTCGGTCCGGACAGTTGGCCATTCTTCTGCAGCAAAGTGCCGACGGTTTCGAGATGCGATGCCGCCAGCGTACCTAGTTCTTCGGGTAGCAGGGCCGAGGCCCGGGCCAGGGTAGCGAAGCGTCCACCATCCTGCTCCCAGGCTTGGCGCATCGGACCAGCAGTGGCGAGGAAGGTCCGCCAGTCGACGGCGGTGACCGCCCTACTCCCTGTCGAGACGACCTCAACCGACAGCGACTGGAATTGATCCGTCGTGGTCGTGAAACGGTCGAGGTAGTGCGGTCCACCCGCCTTCGGTCCGGTACCGGACAGTCCTTCGCCACCGAACGGTTGCACACCGACCACTGCGCCGATCTGGTTGCGATTGACGTAGATGTTGCCGACCCGGGCACGGGCGCAAACCCGGTCGACGCGGTCACCGACCCGGCTGTGGACGCCCAACGTCAGGCCGTAGCCACTGGCGTTGATCGCGTCGACTACGGCATCGAGTTGCTCAGCCTCGAAGGTGAGTACATGCAGGACCGGACCGAACACCTCACGTTCGAGCTCGGTCAGTGAGTCGGTCCGCAAAACCGTTGGCGCGACGTAGTGGCCCGTGGCGCCGTCACAGTCGAACGGGTGCCTGAACAACAGCCGGTCCCTGCGCGCAAATGCGTGACAGTGCGCCTCGATGGTGGCTCGCGCATCGGCGTCGATGACCGGACCGACGTCGGTCGCTTCCTGCCACGGATCACCAACTTCCAGCTCGGCAAGCGCACCCTCGAGCATCTGCAGAACAGCGTCGGCCACCTCGCGCTGAAGGCAGAGTACGCGCAGGGCCGAGCAACGCTGACCCGCGCTCTGGAAGGCCGAGGCGACGATATCGCGCACCGCATGCTCAGGCAGCGCGGTGGAGTCGACCAGCATGGCGTTCAGGCCACCGGTTTCGGCGATCAACGGTGCTCGCGGGTTGCCGGTGGCGGCCATGGCGCGATCGATCAGGATCGCCGTCTCGGTCGAACCGGTGAAGCAGACGCCGCCAACCCGGGGATCGGCGACCAGCGTCGCGCCGACGGTTGCACCCGGCCCCGGCACCAGCGTCAGCACTCCGGTCGGGATGCCGGCCTCGTGCATCAGCGCCACCGCCCGGGCCGCCATCAACGGGGTCTGTTCAGCCGGTTTGGCGACGACACTGTTTCCCGCTACCAGCGCCGCGACCACCTGGCCGGTGAATATCGCCAGCGGAAAATTCCACGGTGAAATGCACACGAAAGGCCCCAGTCCCTTCCGTTCCCCGACCTGACCGGCGCGTGCACGGGCGGCGTAGTAGCGGCAGAAATCAACCGCCTCACGCACCTCGAGCAGGCCATCCAGGCGGATCTTGCCGGCCTCACGGATCGCCAGTGCGACCAGTTCCACGGCGTGTGCCTCGTACTGGTCGGCTACACGCTCGAGCAACGCCGCACGCTCGCTGGTCGGCCGGTCACGCCATGCGGGGAAGGCCGCGACCGCAGCCGTCAGCGCTTCGGTCGCCTGTTTCGGTGTGGCGTCGACAACGCTCCCTACCAGGTCCTCAGACCGTGCCGGGTTGACCACCTTGCGCACCGTGCCAGCACCCCCGGCAAGGGTTGGCGAGGCATGCCACTGCTGTTCGGAAAAGCCGGCGAGCGCCTGATCGAGTGATTCGGCGTCGAGCGGATCGTTGATATCCCAGCCGCGGGCATTGCGCCGTTCCGGCGCGTAAAGGTCGGGCGGCAGCGGGATGCGGGGATGGCCGATCGGATCCGCTGCCACCATGACCGCCACCGGGTCGGCGACCAGCGCCGCGGGTGGCACCTCCTCGTTCAGCAGCTGGTGCACGAAGGAACTGTTGGCGCCGTTTTCGAGCAGCCGCCGCACCAGGTAGGCGAGCAGGTCGCGATGGACGCCGACCGGGGCGTAGATGCGGCAGCGCCGTCCGCTTTCGATTCGCACCATTGCGTACAGCGCCTCGCCCATGCCGTGCAGGCGCTGAAATTCGAAGTCGTCGCGATCACCGGCGAGCTCGAGTACCGCCGCCACCGTATGGGCGTTGTGGGTGGCGAATTGCGGGTAGAGGTTGTCGACACGATCGAGCAGGAATCGGGCACAGGCGAGGTAGGAGAGATCGGTCGCCGCCTTGCGGGTGAACACCGGATAGTTCCCGACACCGAGCTGTTGCGCGAGCTTGATCTCGCTGTCCCAGTAGGCGCCCTTGACCAGGCGGACGGCGATCCGGCTGCCGTGACGATAGGCGAGTGCATTGACCCACTCCAACAGTGGCAGGGCCTGCTTGGAGTAGGCCTGGACGACGATACCGAAACCTTCCCACCCGGCCAGGTCGACGTTACCGAGCAGCGCCTCGGCAAGGGCCAGTGAAAGGTCGAGGCGGTCGACTTCCTCGGCATCGACCGTCAGCCCGACGTTGGCATTACGCGCCAGCTCGGCCAACGCGGCAAGACGTGGCAGCAACTCGCGCATCACCCGCGCCCGCTGGGTGGTCTCGAAACGCGGATGCAACGCCGAGAGCTTGACCGAGATACCCGGGTTGGCGTGCACCAGGTTGCTGTTGGCGTGACGCGCAATGGCCTGGATCGCACCCGAGTAGGCCATGAAGTAGCGCCGTGCATCGGCTTCGGTCTTCGCCGCCTCGCCGAGCATGTCGTAGGAGTAGGTGTAGCCCTGTGCGACCATGCCGGCGCCGTGATCGATCGCCTCGTCGATGTCGCGGCCGCGGACGAACTGGCGACCGAGCACCTTCATGGCCTGTGCCACGGCGGTGCGAACCACCGGTTCACCGACCCTCTGCACCAGCCGACGTACCGTCTCGGTGACTAGGTCATCGGCGCTGTCGCCATCCGAGACAATACGGCCGGTAAGCATCAGCGCCCATGACGAGGCGTTGACCAGCGACGAGCGGCTGCTGCGCAGGTGCGCCGACCACTGGCCGCTGCCGATCTTGTCGCGGATCAGGGCGTCGAGTGTTTCCGGATCCGGGACGCGGAGGTAGGCCTCGGCCAGGCACATCAGGGCGACCCCCTCCCCGGTCGACAGCCCGTACTCGGCGAGGAAACTCTCCATCAGCGTCGGTGCGACCTCGGAGCGCAGCCGCTCGACCCAGGTCATCGCCCTCGTCACCGTTCGCGACCGTTCCGCTGTCGACAGCGGTTCGGCCGCGAGCAGACGATGAACGACCTCGGCTTCGTTGTCGAAGCGGGATTCGCGCAGTCTCTGCCGTGCCGTCTTGAGTGTTTCGGTCACCTGTCGTCCAATCAGGTCAGGGTTCTAGCACCACCAACTCGTAGCCGAGTGCCTGATAGTCGTTGATCTGTACCGGACCCGAGACCGCCACGTCGACGTAGTCCGGGAAATCCTCGTCCACCTTGCCACGCCAGCTGGCGTGGGTACCGCAGACATGGACCGTGACGTCGTCGGCCAGAAGCGAGCGCACCTTGGCGTGGGTTTGTGGCGCCTGTGCGGCCTCGGAACTGAGCAACGCGAACTGCTCGCGACCATGCGAGACGATCACCACATCCAGACCGGGGAAGCGTTCGCGCAATCGCCGGGTGGCTTCGTGCGCCTGCGGCAGCGTGGTCTCCAGCGCATCACCGTCCCAGGAGACGATCTCGAACACCACACCGGGCGGCGCGGCTTCAAGAGCCAGCAGGTGGGCGACCGGGTCGTCCTGATCGGCACCCGCCGAGGCCAGCGGCAGCATGACGAGCCACCAGAGCAGGACGGAACAGTTGGATGCGCGCATTCAGACCCCCATCATGATGCTTGGACGCCACGCAGAAACGCACGTTCACTGTCGATCTTAGGCTCAGCCGGCCCTGGCCGCGAGCATTGGCAGAATGAGAAGTTGTAGCCAGGCGACAGCTGGAACCGGCATTGGGCGACCCAAGTGCTTTACGTCTGCCGGCAAAGAAGAGGGGCCCCGCAGGGCCCCTCGGTACCGACGCAACCACACTTCGGGTGGAGCGCCAATATCTATACGGCTGATCAGCTGTTGGCGTCCAGCGAATCCTGCACCGAATCCAGTTCACTTGCGACGGCTTCCATGCTGATCGTCGGCGTCGGATCAGGGAATCCTGCACGGCCCAGGGTGGTGCCGTCATAGGACTGACCCATCGTGGACTTGAACTCCGGGACATTACCGTCGTCGGCGAAGGCGAAACCAGAAAGGCTCAGACCAATAACGACCATCGTAAGCAGCTTTTTCATGACTCTCTCCTCGTTTCGTTTGTAGGCTACGCGCAGGATGCGCTTGTAAAAGTAGACCCGAAACAAGGTCGATTTATTACATGAATAATGACTGTATCGGTTTTTGCGGACTCGATCATCTACATGCGCCGTCTGCACAAAAGCGTCGTTTGAGTAGTGTGCACTGCTGCTCGCTGAGCTCGGTATTTATCCGTTGATTGGTCAAGTTCGAGTGGCCGCAGCGGTGGCTCATCAGGTTATCCGGATCGTCGCTGTGTTCCGGATCATCGAGTGCAACATGGCCGATCTCGTGCGCCAGTAACGGTCCGCGGCAGACCGTGGGCGCGTCGCGTGTGATCCAGACGGTGCCGGCCCGGGAAATAGGCCAGCTCTCGAGATAAGAGTAGGCGTTGTGGTTATCGGTCGTCGCGTTGACGAACAGCACCGCGGGGCGTTCGGCAAGGCCACCAACGAGTCGTTCCTCCTCCGTTTCGTCGAGTTCCTGATAGTCATCAGGCAGGTCGACGGTCAGCACCCGGTCCACCGAGATCGGCAGTCCACAGCGGTGCAGGAATATCGCCGCGGTCTCGCGGATGGCCGTCTCGATCTCGTCGGGCTGCCAGCCGGCGTTGCGCACGACCACCACGCTGAAGTTGAAGCCGTGGCCTGCAGGCACGTTGCCCGTATTACCGTAGATCACCTGTCGGGAGAGCTGGCTGACCCCGGCCACTTCGGCCAGGCCGGCACCCCGGGCCTGGGGCAGCCAGGAGATCAACAAGAGCGCTGCCAAGGCGGTGCGGCGACTCCAGTCAATCCTCTTGTTGCCCATGATTTCCGGTTCCATGAACGCTGGTCGTTTGTTGACCGGTCTTCCACCGAACAGGGTGGGTTACAGCAAAAGACCGCGCAAGGTGTATTCCATACAGGTTCGCGTTCAACATAACAGCCGAAAAAAGGGCCCCGCCGTAACGGGGCCATGGTTCAGATCTGGATCAGCATCCAGGCCGGTTACGTTGCTATCGGCTAGAAAACGTACCTGCTCGAGAACTGCAGGCGGTTCAACTCGCCATCGAGGCCGTTTTCGATCTCGCGCTTGGCATAAATGTACTCGAGTCCGAGACGCAGGTTCTTGACCGGCTCGTGCATAAAGTTGAGATGCAACGAGACCGCCTCCGTGTTCGACTCAAGACTCGATCCAGCATTGTTGTCGACATCAACCCAGCCGAGCACCAGGCTTGAGCGCATGGTCGCGTTCCACCAGTGCTGGAAGGAGACGTTGCCGGCCACCTGGTCGAGAGCCTCGAGTTGGCCGTTGATAATCTGCGCGTCGGGGGCAAAAGCCAGCGTTGAGTAACGCCCGACCCCTTCACCGAAGGTCAAGGCGCCACGCAGGTTGTCCTTGCCGGAACCGACATTCCACCGGCCACCCAGCGAACCCCAGAAGACCGTCTCATCGTCGTCTACGTTCGTGTTGCTGACATTCAACTGACGCACGCCGATGAGACCCGAGAGATTGGCCGCTTCGTTCTTCCAGTTGCCGCGCAAGAAGAGATCGGGAAGCTCGTCGTCGTCGATTGCGGCAGCGGCATTGTTAGCATCCCTGACGAAGGTCTCCGGATTCTCGACCGCCACCTGGATGTTGGCATTGCCATTGATCGGGAAGGTTTTTCGAATCTGGCCCTGACGGATAAACAGTTGACCTGCTGGACCGCCGAAATCGTTGGTCTCGGGAAGGGCCTGCAGGATCATCGCCGTAGACCAGGTTCGCCCGAGCAACCAGTTGTTCCAGTCGATGTAGGCATGGCGGACACGCGCGAAATTCGAGTTACTGACCACCTGGTTACCGGTGTGCGTGTCGAAGTCCATCTCGATATGACTGCTCAGGGGCCCGAGGTCGGTATCGGTCTTCGTCTTGAACCAGAGTCGCGACTCACTGCCGTAGAAGGCAATGTGATCCTCCCCCTCCTCAGTTCCCTCGATCGGGATTGCCCCTGGGGTTAACTGACGATTGGCCGCGCTGTTGTCACCGCTGGTGACGTCGTTGTAGATAACGTCGAGCTTGGCATAACCACCGACGGTCACGCCGGTGTTCGTTCCCGGAATGCGCCAATAACCGTCTGCAGATCTACCAGCCGTCTTGCCGCTCGACTTGGCCGGGGTGTAGGAGTGCACGATCATGCGCTCTTCCGATTCGAG
>CAXMPC010000091.1:0-61086 GCA_964195335.1 uncultured Gammaproteobacteria bacterium
CATAAACCGCATTGATCAGGCGGCGGTTTTCGTTGTATAGCGCGGTCGATTCGCGCAAGGCTTCATCGGTAATGGTAATGCCGCCAACATTCTCCAGTCCCGCTTTGAGTTCTTCGAGTTCTTCGGCGTAGTAGTTGCCACCGATATTGTTGTCGTAATTTTGTGGCACGTCGAAATAACGCACATAAACATCCGGGAACATCAGTTGCCACATGCCGGACAGGTTGCGGATGACATCACAGATGCTGGGGAACAGCATGCCGTCAACGAAATCCAGCTTCTTGGTCAGGCCAAGTTCAATGGTTGAGCGCGGAATACGACAAATATAGCTCTGGTAGTAGGCATCGCCGTGGATGACCTCCATCTGGTCACCTCCACCCAGGATGCCGAGCGGTAGCATGCCGGCGGCATGGATCAGCTCCTCCGGCACGTAGACCGGCATGTAGCCGATCACCTTGCGACTCGGGTCGGCGGCCTTCCACTCGCGCGCGGTGCTGAAGTGGAGGTCCTCGTAGAGCGCCTCGCAGCGCTTGATGATGTCAGCGGTACTCATGCTCAGCGGTTCTCCCAGTTTGCGGGGCGTTTCTCGGTAAACGCCACTAGGCCCTCGGTGGCGTCATGCGTCGCCATCAGGCCGTCGAGATAGAGCGTTTCGACCTCGGCCAGCTTGGCCTTGATCCGCGTGGCGGCATCTCCATGTGCCGCCAGCACGGCGAAACGCAGGCTGCTCGCGCTGTGTGGCGCGAGGTGGGTATCGAAATAGTCCAGGGCGGCCGCCTCGGGGTCGTCGACGGCACTGTTGGCCAGACCGATCCGGGCCGCCTCGGCGCCGTCGATCGAGCGACCGGAAAAGAGCAGGTCCTCGGCATGGACGCGACCGACCCGCTCCGGTAGCAGGCAGGAAGCCGCCGGAGCGAACACCGCGATGCGGATCTCCGGCTGGCCGAGGGCAGCATCGGGGGTGACGAACATCAGGTGGCCGGCGGCGGCGACCTCGAGCCCGCCCCCGAGGCACTGGCCACGGACCGCGACCATGATCGGCACCGGAAAATCGACCATCCGGCCGACCAGTGCATGCAGGCCACGCAGCATGTCGGCACACAGCTCCGGCAGGTGCTCCTCGACACTGGCGCCGAAACTGAAGTGCGGCCCTTCGTGGTCGAGCAGCACCGCACTCAGTGCGGCATCGTCGCGCGCCTCGGCCAACGCGGCATCGAGCGCGGCAATCATCGCCGCGTCGATGATGTTGGCCTTGGGACGCGCCAGGCGCAGGCGCAGCAGCTTGCCTTCACGCTCGCGCCAGACCTTCAGTGGGCTGTCACTCATCGATTCAGCCCTGCGCCTTCGGAATCAGGCTCTCGATCAGCTCTTCGCTCCACGGCGCGCCCTTGGCCAGTGCCTGGCGCAGCGCGACGAAGTCGATCTCGCGGCCGATCTCACGGTTGCCCTCGTTGAAGGCGCGGAAACCGGTGCGTGCCTCGTTCATCATGTTCAAGGCCAGCCAGGCGCGGCTGTTCTCCTTGTTCTGGTTCCATGCCTCGAGCTTGGGCTTGCGCAGTTCCTCGAGACTCTTGGCCATGCACTCGGGGAAGGTTTCGAGCAGCTTGGCGCAGAGCTTATCGACCTCTTCGTCGAGCAGGCTCAGGTCGATTTCGCCCGATTTGACCTGTTCGCGTGCGGCCTTGGCGTCGGCGCCACTCTTGAACTCGCCGTGGACGATGCGCCCGTATTCGTCGAGGTGACGGTCGGTGACCACGGCCGGGTTGGCGACGAACTCGCCGTCGATCTTCAGGGCCGGAACGACCTGGGAGACGACGCCGAGGCGGTAGGCCTTGTGCGCCGAAAAGGGCTCGCACAGGGTACCGGAGACCATCGCCTGTTCGCAGCCGATCATCACCGGCAGGAAGTCTGTCGCACCACCGATCGCCGCCGAACCGTGCTTCGGACCCGCCTGGCCGAAGTTGGCCAGGTCCTGGGCGACGGTGAAATCGGCGGCCATGCCAATCTCCTGGCCGCCACCGATGCGCATGCCGTTGACGCGGCAGATCACCGGCTTGTCGCAACCGAGGATGGCGCTGACCATGTCGTTGAACAGACGCATGTACTGGCGGTATTCCTGCGGATTACCGGCGTAGTACTCGGCGTATTCCTTGGTGTTGCCGCCGGTGCAAAACGCCTTGTCACCGACCGCGGTAAAGACCACGGCATTGACCGAACGGTCGACCGAGGCACGGCGGAAAGCGAGGATCACCGCCTTGACCATGTCGGTGGTGTAGCTGTTGTACTGCTTCGGGTTGTTGAGCACGATCCAGGCGTTGTAGAGCCCGTCGGCGACGCTGCCGTCGCGCCGCTTCGCCGCGCGGCGCTCGTAGAGCACCATGCCGTCGCACAACGACTCGATCTCGGCGTCGAGCAGGTTGTGGTCTACCAGCGCCTCAGGCGCCGTGCGGTCCGCGATGGTCTGGGTGGTGTCGGTCATTGTCGGTCCTGTCCTTCCGTCAAATGCGTTTATCGAATGCCGTATTTCTGTGGGTCGGGCTTGAGCCCGACATGTCGGACTGAAGTCCGACCCACAGGGTCAGCGCGCTTGCTTACTACTCACTCGCCCGGCACCAGGATCGCGCGCCGTGTCAGCTGGTGGTCATGCGCGGCGGTGAAGACCTGCTGGATCTGGTCCAGTGGGTGCTGCTCCACAAACGGTGCCAGCGCGACCTTGCCGTCCAGCACCAGGTCCAGAGCCGCGGGGTAGAGATCGACGTCACAGCCCCAGTTGCCCTGCGCCTTGGCGTGGAACGCCATCAGGTTCGACAGCCGCAGCTCAACCGTGTCCATGGTGAATCCGACCACGGCGAGGTGCGCGCCGAAGGTCAGCAGACCGTAGGCCGTGGTCTGGCCGGCGGTGGTGCCGGAGCACTCGAAGATCTTCCACTCGGTGGTGCGCAGACCGTTCTCCTTGGCGTAGCCCTGCACTGCTTTGCGCAGCTCGCGGCCCGAAAACTCGCGAGCGTTGAGTGTCTTCGCGGCGCCGAATTCACCGATGGCATCAAGCTTGGCCTGGTCGACGTCGATCGCGACCACGGTGGCACCGAATGCCGCCGCGACCTGGACCGCGTAACCGCCGACGCCACCGACACCGATGACGATCGCCAGGTCACCCTGTTGGACGTCGGCCTGGACCACCGCCTGGTAGGGCGTGGTCAGCGCGTCGGCGATCACCGAGACATCGGCCAGTAGCAGCCCAGCGGCCTCGAGGCGCGTCTCGTCGACCTCGCACAGACCATGGACCGGAACGGTGATGTGACTGGCGAAACCGCCGTGGATGTCGTTACCCGGCATCTTCTGCGCCCGGCAGATGGTGCCGTGGCCGCGCTGGCAAAGCTCACAGCTGCCACACGGGATCACCGCCGGGACGATCACCGCCTTGCCCTGCCACGCCGTGGCGTCGGCACCGGTGGTGATGACGCGGCCGCTGATCTCGTGGCCCAGGGTCAGCGGCAGCGGCTGGTTGGTGCGCACGCCGTCATAATAGAAACCGAGGTCCGTATGGCAGACGCCACAACCGGCGATCTCGACCACGGCCTCGCCGGCGCCAGGCGCGGCGAGATCAAACGGGTTGCGAACCAGGGGCTCGCCGACGGCTGTCATTTCCCAACGATGGGGTTCGAGACTCACTGCGCTTCCTCCTGCAAGGTTGTAATTCTGTTTTGAGGCTATTATATTGACGTTTACGTAAACGTCAACTAAAACTTTCACCTGGACACTTAAAATTGGTTCACGATGACGTCAACGTCAACTTTTTCGCCCTTTTTCAGATGCCCCCTGAAGGCGCGGGGTTGTGCAAATGACCCGCATCAATAAAAATATCGGAATTCCTTATAAGGAAAGACTATGTCGATCAATGTCGCATTGCAGCATCGGGAACTCACTCAAGTGAATACCCCCGCTACGGTGACATTTCCGGATCGGCGGACACCAACCCGGCATATGGATGCCCGACCTGACCCAGACTGGCCCTACCAGCAAGAGAGCGCACCATGACCACTGAGACATCGAAATCCGTATCGATCGTGCTGACCGGCAGCGGCGGATCGGGCGTGATGACCGCCGGGAGCATGCTCCTCGACGCCGCCGGTCGTGCCGGCTACTACGCGCTGATGACGCGCTCCTCCGGCCCGCAGATCCGCGGCGGGGAAGCGGCAGCCATGGTGCGGATCGCCACCCATCCGGTCGAATCGCATACCGATCGCTACGACATGCTGATGGCCATCGACTGGCAGAACGTCGGCCGCTTCGCCGCCGAGATCCCGATGGACGAGGCGAGCCTGATGATCGGCGACCCCAAGGGAGGGGAGCGACCGGAAATCATCGTCGCCACCGGCGCCCGCCAGGCGGAACTGCCGATGAGAGAGATGGCCAAGGCCATCGAGGGCGGCCGCCCGAACATGCTGGTGCTCGGTGCCGTCGCCAAGATGATCGGCCTGCCCGATCAGGCTGTCACCGAGGTGATCGAGCGTAACCTCGCCCGCAAGGGCCAGGAGGCCGTCGACGCCAGCATCGCCTGCGTCAAGGCCGGCAGCAAGGCAGCGGCCGAACTGCCTTCGATACCGCAGTTATCCGCGTCCGAGACCGACAGCAGCCGCTGGAGCATCACCGGCAACCAGGCCGCCGGCCTCGGTGCGGTGCGTGGTGGCGTGCGCTTCGTTGCCGCCTACCCGATCACCCCCGGCACCGAGGTGCTGGAGTGGCTCGCCCCGGCGCTGAAGAAGGTCGGCGGCGTGCTTGTGCAGGCCGAGGACGAACTCGCTTCGGTGACCCAGATCATCGGCGGTTCGTTCGGCGGTACGCCGTCATTGACGGCGACTTCGGGACCGGGCCTGGCCCTGATGATGGAATCGATCGGCCTGGCGGTCGCGTCGGAAACGCCGATCGTGGTCGTCGACGTCATGCGCGGTGGCCCGTCGACCGGCATTCCGACCAAATCCGAGCAGAGCGACCTGAACATCGCCGTCTACGGTCTCCACGGCGATGCCCCGCACCTGGTGGTGGCGCCGACCTCGCTCGGTGACTGTCTGTTCACCACCCAATGGGCCGTGCACCTGGCCGAATCGCTGCAGACCGCGGCGATCGTCCTCTCCGACCAGGCGCTGGGCCAGAGCCAGGCGATCATCGATCGGCCGGCCGACGTCGCCTTCCTGGCCAAGCGCGAAATACCGGCCGAGGTCGGTGAGGACTTCAAACGCTATGCCATCACCGCCTCAGGCGTCTCGCCGATGCCGATCCCGGGCATGGCGGGTGGCCAGTACACCGCCGATGGCCTTGAACACACCGAGACTGGAACGCCATCGAGTTCAGACATCGATCACAGCGCGCAGATGGACAAACGCCTGCGCAAGCTGACCGATTTCAACTACGGTGACCACTGGGCCGACATCGACGGTGATGGCGAGACCGCCATCCTGACCTGGGGTTCGACCTCCGGTCCGGTCAGCGAGGCGCTCGATCGGGTACGTGCCGACGGCGGTGACGCCCGCCTGATCAAGATCCGCCTGCTGTTGCCGGTGCAGCCAGAACAGTTCGCCGCCGCCCTGGAGGGTGTCAAGAGGGTATTGATCGTCGAGCAGAGTCATAGCGGCCAGTTCTATCGCTACCTGCGCGCCCACTACGAACTTCCCGACGACGTCCAGGTTTTCGCCAAGCCAGGCCCGCTGCCGATCCGGCCCGCGGAAATCGTCGACCGCCTTGCCAACTGGAGCTGATGATGGACACCAACACCGCTAGCAAACCGCTCACCGCCAAGGACTTCAAGTCCAACGTCAAACCGGTCTGGTGCCCCGGATGTGGCGACTTCGGCGTCCTGTCGTCGCTGACCAAGGTCTTCGCCGAGCTTAAACTCATCCCCGAGAACGTCGCTGTCATCTCCGGCATCGGCTGCTCGTCGCGCATCCCGGCCTACGTCAACTCCTACGGCTTCCACGGCGTCCATGGCCGTGCGCTGCCGCTGGCAATCGGTCTCAAGGTGTCGCGCCCCGACCTGAGCGTCATCGTCACCGGCGGTGACGGCGACGGCTTCTCGATCGGGGGCAACCACTTTCTTCACGCCTGCCGGCGCAACGTCGACATGACCTACATCGTCATGGACAACCAGGTCTACGGCATGACCAAGGGCCAGGCGTCGCCGACCACCGAGGCCACCTGGGCCAAGGGCAAGTTGACCCCTGGCGGCCCCGGCATCAACCCGTTCAACCCGCTGGTGATTGCGCTGGCCTCAGGCGCCAACTACATCGCCCGCTGCTCCAGCGGTGATCCCAACGGCACCGCCAAGGTGCTCGCCGAGGCGATCGCGCACCCGGGCTTTTCGTTCGTGCAGATCATGAGCCCGTGCGTCACCTACCGTCCCGAGCAACGTGAGTGGAAGAAGACGGCCCGACCGTCACCGGTCGAGGCGACCGATGACCCGGCACGTGCGGCACGCCGACTGATGAGCGACGACGGCCTCAACACCGGACCGCTCTACATCGGCAGTCGGGCCCCGTACCAGCCGGAGCTGAAGGCGAGCATCGAGAACCTCGCCGAACTCGAGCAGGAGTTCGTGGTATGACTGCTCAGGAGAAGCCCACCAGCGGCAGCAAGACGATCGCCACGATCGAGGACCTGCTGGCACACGCCCGCGACATGGAGGCCGAGGCCGCCGAACGCTACGACGACCTGGCCGACCAGATGGAGGTACACAACAACCACGAGGTCGCGCGGCTGTTCCGCAAGCTGGCCGAGATCGAGGCCAAGCACGTCGCCGCCGTCGAAGCGATGGGTGACGGTCTCGATCTGCCCGAGCTCAAGCCGTGGGACCACGCCTGGGAGAACGAAAGCCCCGAGGCACCCGAGTCCGACGAGGTCCACTACCTGATGACGCCGTACCATGTCATCTCGATCGCGCTGCGCCACGAGAAGATTGCGGTCGACTTCTTCGAGGGCGTAGTCGCCAACAGCGCCGATCCGAAGCTGCGAGAGACCGCCGATCGGTTGGCCGATGAAGAACGTGATCACGTCAAGCTGCTCGAGGAGTGGCTGACACGCTTTCCCAAGCCTGACGAAGGCTGGGACCACGACCCGGATCCGCCAAACCTGCAGGAGTAATCCTGCCGCATCGCGGCTCCGAACGCCCGGCCTCGCCGGGCGTTTTTTTATCCTGTTGCCATAGTGACTTTCGAGACCCGGGTAGCCGCCCGGTTCTCTAGAGCACCTTTCCCATAGCGTCTAGACTTGCGCCATGGTCACGGACTCGGACAACTCTCCGGCGACCGAAACCCGCGAAAAAACGAGCACCTGGTCGAGATGGCCCAGGTCGTCTTCAAGTACGGCGGCACGCTCGACAAGTACATCGGCGACGCAATCCTGGTCTTCTTTGGTGATCCTGATACCAAGGGCCGCGAAGAAGATGCCCACGCCGCCGTTTGCATGGCGCTGGAGATGCAGGGACGGATGCGTGAATTGCGGGAACAGTGGCAGAACCGGGGACTGCACCGCCCGTTCCATATCCGCATCGGCATCACCAGCGGGCACTGCACGGTAGGCAACTTCGGCAGCGAACAGCAGATGGCCTACACCGTCATCGGGCGCCAGGTGTACCTGGCGAGTCGTCTCCAGGCCAACCTGGTCACCGGTCAACGAACGCGTGGACGGTCAGCGGGGCAGTCCGGTCAATGCCCAGGGTTTCGACGAGTTCGTTTAGGTCCACAAAGTTTTTGGCCTCAAGGATCCACGCAAGTCGGTCACCGTGATCAAGGGTGGCGAGCAAGGCTTCTCGCTGTGGCACGATCCGCAACAGATCGAATCGGAGACACGCGACCAGATTAGGCGTCACCTAAGACTGACACTGAAAACGATTGACCAACTGCCGAGGCAAGATGACGAAACGGACCTGCCGCACGAATAAATCAGGAGTGACTTTCAGTGATCACACACACTCAAGTGCGCTTCTGAGCCATCAGATTCCCACAGTTACGTCTTGGGCGCATACGGCTTGATCATCGACTCCGCCACGCCACGCACGGTCACCCGGCAGGCATCACCATCGATAGTGATCGCACCACAACAGCAAGCGTTGTAGCCGGACTTTTCGACCAGTTCATCACAGGCGGGACAGCGCAGGTAAGGCGCCCGCCAGGCGCCGTCTATCGGCCCGGTGCCGATCAACTCCAGATCGCCTGGTACCGGCTTCGCCCGGTTCACGTCGGCTTCAGGGCTACTCCGGCAGGTTGATGGTGACGATGTCGTAGCCGGCTTCGCGCAGATCGTCGATGACCGCCTGCAGGTCGTCGGCCCGGTAGCGGACGATGGCGATGCGCAGGCCGGTCTCGTCGGGGTGGGTCGGTGAAACAACGGTAACGATCTTTCCGCCAGCGTGATTCACCGCGGAGAGCAGCCCCGCAAGCATGCCGGGGTCGTCGGGCAGATGTACGGCTATACGCGCGGCGTCGCTCACCTGGCAGCCGGTCACCTCGAGGAAGAAATCGACCAGGTCGACCCCGGTGATGATGCCGACAAGCTTGTCACCATCGACGATCGGCAGGCAGCCGACACGGCGGTCACGCATCAGGCAGCCGGCCTGTTCGACCAGCATGTCAGGCGTGGCGGTGATGACGTCGCGGTGCATGATCTGGGCCGCCGTCACCTTTGACAGCAGGTAGTTGACCTCGCCCACGTCGAGAGTGGTGATCGATGATGGTTCGGCATGCTGGACGTCGCGATGAGAGACGATACCAACCAACCGGCCGCTGTCATCGACCACCGGCAGGTGGCGCAGCTTGTGCTCACGCATCAGTTCCGAAAGCCGCGCGAGCTTGGACTGCTCGGTAACGGTCACCATGTCCCTGGTCATGATGCGGTCGACGTACATCTCGCTTCTCCTCGTGCCCTGTCGGGTTCAAACACGGCCCGCGCCGCGGTTTGCCTCTTGTTATCGTTCGGGGTTCAGCCCGACACGCCACCTGTGCGCGCTAGTGCCCCAGGTAAGCCTTGCGTACCGCCTCGTCCTCAAGCAACTCTGACGCCGGCGCACCGGTCACCACCTTGCCGGTCTCGAGCACGTAGCCACGGTCGGCGATCTGCAGTGCCGCACGTGCGTTCTGCTCGACCAGCAGTACCGTGGTGCCGGCCTCATGCAATTCGCGCACGACGCGAAAGATCTCCTCGACCAGCAGTGGCGCGAGCCCCATCGAAGGTTCATCGAGCAGCAACAGGCGCGGCTTGCCGAGCAGGGCGCGACCTATCGCGAGCATCTGCTGCTGCCCTCCGGAAAGGTTACCGGCCAGCTGGGCGCGCTTCTCACGCAGGATCGGGAACAGCTCGTAGACATGCTCGATCTGCTCGGTGACCCAGTCGCTATTCCCGCGCTGGCTATAACCGCCCAGGAGCAGGTTGTCCTCGACGCTGAGCGGAGCGAACACCTGACGACCTTCGGGCACCTGGCAGATGCCGCGAGTGACGATCTTGTGCGCCGCCAGGCGCGTGATCTCCTCGCCATCAAAACGGATCGTACCGCCGGTCGCCGCCTGCACGCCGGAGATGGTCCTCAACAGCGTAGTCTTGCCGGCGCCGTTGGCGCCGACGATGGCGACCAGTTCACCGGGGTGGACCTCCAGCGACACCGCGTGGATCGCCTGGATGGGACCGTAGTGGGAGGCGAGATCGGTGACCTCGAGCAGCGGCACGTCACTGGACGGCATACTGCACCTCCCCGCCGAGGTAGGCGGCGATCACTTTCGGGTCGTTCTGGATCTCGGTGGTCGTCCCCTCGGCCAGCCGACTGCCATAATCGAGCACCAGCACGGTGTCGGAGATCTCCATCACCAGGCCCATGTTGTGCTCGACCAGCAGAACGGTGATGCCGCTCTCGCCGATACGCCTGATCAGTTCACGCAGTTCGACCGTCTCGGTGTCGTTGAGTCCGGCGGCCGGCTCGTCCATCAGCAGCAGGCGAGGATTCGCCGCCAGCGCACGGGCGATCTCGACCCGCTTCAACTCGCCGTAGGGCAGCGCGTCTGCGGGCCGGTCGGCAATGTGTTCAAGACCGCATAAGGTCAGAGCTTCCAGCGCCCAGTCGCGCACCTGGTGCTCTTCGCGCACCACCCCGGGCAGACGCAGTGCCGCCCGGTAGAGTCCGGTACGGGTGCGCAGGTGGCAACCGACCATGACATTTTCGAGCACCGTCATGTTGAAGAAGATCTGCAGGTTCTGGAATGTGCGCGAAATCCCCTGCCCGGCAATCCGGTGTGGCGCGAGCCCGACCAGGCTGCCGCCGTCGAACTCGATCGCGCCGTCGGTTGGCACGTAGACCCCTGAGAGCATGTTGAACAGCGTTGTCTTGCCGGCACCGTTGGGGCCGATGACGGCATAGATCCCGCCCTCCTCGACGGCGAACGACAGGTCGGCGATGGCGGCGACACCACCGAACGACTTCTCCAGTTCGCGCACCTCGAGCAGGGCCATGTCAGTTCTCCGCGCCGGCCTGGGCCGGTGTCTCACGATGGCGCAGGCGGCGCAGCAGAGACGTGCCGCCATTGATCAGGCCGACGAACAGCCCCTGCGGCAGGAAGATCATGATCGACATCAGGATGGTGCCGAAGATCAGCACCTCGTAGTCCTCGAACACGACCAGGACCTGAGGCAACAGCGTCAGCACGATGGCCCCGAATGCGGCGCCGAAGGTCGACGCCATGCCGCCGAGGACCACCATGGTGACAATCTCAATGGAGACGAAAAAGTCGAATGATACGGGACTGATGAAGTTCTGCTGATGGGCGAACAGGCTCCCGACGAACGACGCCAGACAGGCCGATAAGACGAAGATTTGGCTCTTGGTGCGGGCGGTATCGATACCCATGGTCTGCGCGGCGATGTCGGAGCCGTGCACCGCGCGCAGGGCACGGCCGGCGCGCGAGTCGATGATGTTCAGTGACAACAACACCGTCAGCAGCATCACCACGGAGATGACGGCATACCAGCGCAGGTCTGTGTCTACTGCCCAGCCGAAGATCTCCAGTCCGGGGATGCCGGACATGCCGTCGGGTCCGCCCGTCCAGTCCACCGTCTGGACCATGATGATGTTGACGATGATGCCGAAGCCGAGCGTCGCCATCGCCAGGTAGTGGCCCTTGAGCTTGAGGATCGGGCGTGAAATCAACGTGGCAATGATGTAGACGGCCACCAGGCCAGCCCCCATCGCCGGCCACGGGTTCCAGCCGTAGCGGGTGGTCAGGATCGCCGAGGCGTAGGCCCCCATGCCGAAGAAGGCGGCGTGACCGAGTGAAATCTGTCCGGCATAGCCGATGAACAGGTTCAGCGCGACGGCCAGGACGATATTGAAACCGATGGTGACGCCGACCACGGTGACGAAGTAGTTGTCCGGGAACAGCACCGGCATAAGAGCGACCAGCACCGCGAAGGCGAAAAACCCGCGCAGGCGCTTCAACCTGAATACCCCGGTTGGACGGGTCGAAGGGTGCGGGATTCCGGGTGCAGGGCAAGGCGTGACGACGAGGAATGGCCACACCCTTCCGAGGAGTCACAACGCAGCCATGCGCCCGGAAGCCCGTGCAATTCGGCGCGTAGCGTCCTGACCAGAAGCGATGCGATTGCCATGGTCGCATTCCTCATCTAAGACATGGGCCTCGATGACCCAGCAAAGCGGTCAACCGAGGTTTTCAGGTTCATACGCGGTCGGCCGTCTTGCGCCCAAACAGGCCGCTGGGCTTGAAGATCAACACCAGCAGGACGATGGTGAAGGCGAGCGCATCCTTATAGCCAGACGAAATCAATCCGGCGCCGAGCGACTCAAGCACCCCGAGCAGCAAACCACCAGCGACGGCACCCATGGAACTGCCCATGCCGCCGAGGATCGCTGCGGAGAAGCCCTTGAGACCAAGCATGATGCCGGCGTCGTAGGAGGTGAAGGCAATCGGCGCCACCAGGATCCCGGCAACCGCGCCGAGGAACGCCGACATGCCGTAGGAGACCAGCAACATCAGGCCGACGTTGATCCCCATCAGCTGGGCCGCACTCTTGTTACAGGCGCATGCCAGGATTGCCTTGCCTGTCAGCGTGCGATCGAAGAACCAGCGCACCGCAATGACCAACACTGCAGCGACGCCCATGACCCAGAGATTCTGCGGCAGCAGCGTTGCGCTGCCGACATGCAGCGTCTGTTCACCGGAGAAGTGCGGCAACGCAAAGATGTCCTTGCCCCATAGGAGCAGTGCGGCACCGCGCAGGAAGATTGCGGCGCCGATGGTGATGATTATGGTGGTGATAACCGTCGCCCCACGCGCCGGTTCAATAGCGAACTTGTTGAGGGCCAGGCCAACGCAGGTGGTGAGGGCCACGGCGCCGAGCAGCGCCACGGGATACGGTGCCCCGGTCGCCAGCAACCAGACCGCGCTCATGGCGCCGATCATCACGAACTCGCCCTGGGCGAAATTCACTACGCCAGAGGCGTTGTAGATGATCGCGAACCCGAGCCCGACCAAGGCGTAGGTCGAGCCGACGGTGATGCCGGTGAGCAGGAATTGGAGGATTTGGTCCAGCATGGCTGAGGCCGGCCGGAGCGCAGCCTCCCCGCCACCGCGTTACGGCGGCGGCGGCGGGGAACTACGTACCGGAAAGGGCGTGGTCCTATTCGACCAGCGTCCAGTCGCCGTTCTTGATCTCGAGCATCTTGAAGGCGTCGAGTCCGAGACCCAAGTGGTCCTCGGCGCTCATGTTGAACACGCCGCCGGTGCCGATGAAGCCGCTGGTCTTCTCGATTTCGGCGCGGACCTTGGCCTTGTCGGTCGAACCGGCGCGGACGATCGCCTCGAGTGCGATGAACAGGCCGTCGTAGGCGTGACCACCGAAGGTCGAGACCGGGCCGTAGGCCGCCTCGTACTTGGTCTTGTAGACCATCAGCACCGCCTTCTGGGGGTCGCTGTCAGGCAGCTTGTCGGCCACCAGCAGCGCGGAGGCCGGCAGGCGCACCCCGTTGGCGGCGTCACCGGCGAGCTCGATGTACTTCTTCGAGGCGACACCGTGCGACTGGTAAACGGGCACCTTGATGCCAAGTTGGCGGATATTCTTGGTGACGATCGCCGGACCGGTACCGAAACCGAAGTTCAGAATCGCTTCGGCGTCCGTCGCCCGGATCTTGGTCAGCTGGGCCGTCATGTCGGTGTCCTTGCCACCGTAGGTCTCGTCGGCGACGATCTTGATCCCGTACTTCGGCGCCAGCGCCAGGCTCTGCGCGCGGCCCGACTTGTCGAAGCCGCCACTACCGCTGATCAGCGCGACCTTCTTGATACCGCGCTTGTTCATGTCTTCGAAGATCTTGGCCGCCGCCATACGGTCGGTGTGCGGGGTCTTGAACACCCACTTGTTGACCGGCTCGATGATCTTGACGGAACCTGCCAGCGAGATGAACGGCATCCCGGCCTTCTCGACCTCGGGCATTACGGCCATGGTCTCGCCGGAGGCGGAACCGCCGACGATGACGTCGACCTTGTCACGCTGGATCAACCGCTTGACGAAATCGACCGCCTTCTTCGGATTGGCACCCGAATCGTAGTGGACCAGTTCAACCTGACGACCCATGAGACCGCCACCGGCATTGATCTCGTCGACGTACATCTGCAGCGTCTTGAGTTCGGGGTCGCCGAGGAAGGACGCCGGGCCGGTAACGGCGAGGAAGGTTCCAACCTTGATCGGATCGGCGGCCAGCGCCTGACCCATACTGAGAGCAAGGCCCAATACACCGGCCGTAATGCCGGATATCCAACGATGAGTTGTCATGTTTCTCCTCCTGAAGTGGTGACAGACGTTTCCTGGCATGTGCTGCCTGGTTCATCTTTTACGTTTACGTAAAGGTCAAGTGACCTGCTACTACTCTATCGACGGCCGACTGGGGACGCAAGATTTATTTCACTGACCAAAACCTATTACAAGACCCACCATCAGTAAGGAACCGGCTTCGATGCTCGACATGCATCGAGGCCCCCATGACTGAAATGGTCACTTGTATATGCGGTTTACGTGAACGTAGAATGGTCGATTATAATTTACGCTTACGTAAACGTCATGTAGCCATCCGACTGGCAAAGACACCGAAGCCGGCCAGCCTCTTGGCGGCCGGATGATCAGGACAGCGCTATGAGCACTCAAAGTGACGAAACGACCAAGAAGGTCCCTACCTACTGCTACCAGTGCGTAGCGGGACCCGACCTGCTGACGGTCAAGGTGGTCGACGGTGTCGCCACCGAGGTCGAACCGAATTTCAAGGCCGCCGAGGTCACCCCGTCGGCCGGCAAGGTGTGCGTCAAGGCGTTCGGCCTGCTGCAGAAGATGTACAACCCGAACCGCATCACGACGCCGATGAAGCGCACCAACCCGAAAAAGGGGCGCGACCAGGACCCGGGCTTTGTTCCGATCTCGTGGGACGAGGCACTCGACACCATCGCCGAGCGTCTCCACGACGTGCAGGCCAAGGGGCCGAACGATGATTCAGGCTACCCACGTATCGCCGCGAGCTTCGGCGGTGGCGGCACGCCGACCTACTACATGGGCACACTGCCGGCATTCCTCGCCTCGATCGGGCCGATCGACTTCAGTTTCGGCAGTGGCCAGGGCGTCAAGTGCTACCACTCCGAGCATCTCTACGGCGAGCTCTGGCACCGCGCCTTCACGGTGGCGCCGGACACGCCAAATACCGAATTCATCCTTTCGTTCGGCTACAACGTCGAGGCCTCGGGCGGCGTCTGCGGCGTCAAGCGCCACGCCGACGCCCGTGCGCGTGGCGCCAAGCGGGTGCAGATCGAGCCACACCTGTCGGTGACCGGCGCCTGTTCTGCCGAGTGGGTGCCGATCAAGCCCAAGACCGATGCCGCGTTCATGATGGGGCTGCTCCACGTGCTGCTCCACGAGCAGCGCAAGCGGCTCGACATCCCGTTCCTGAAACAGCGCACCACGTCGCCCTACCTGGTCGCACCGAACGGCTTCTACCTGCGTGATCCCGAAACCCGCAAGCCGCTGATCTATGACCTCAACAGCAAGCGCGCCGTGCCCTTCGACACGCCTGATACCGACCCGGCACTGGAGGGTACCTTCAAGGTCTCCGGCATCGAGATCGGCGCCGACACCGACGCCTGGGAACACCGCCAGGAAAAGGTCATTCCGGCATTCCAGAAACTGATCGATCACGTGGAGCCCTATACCCCGTTGTGGGCCGGGCGCATCTGCGACGTTCATCACAAGGTGATCCGCCGCCTGGCGCTGGAGTTCCTCGACCACGCCCATGTCGGCGAAACAGTCGAGATCGAGGGTCGCACGCTCCCCTACCGACCGGTGTCGATCGCCCTCGGCAAGACCGTCAATAACGGCTGGGGCGGTTTCGTCTGCTGCTGGGCACGTACGTTGATGGCCTGCCTGGTCGTCGCGCTCGAGGTTCCGGGCGGCACCCTCGGCACCACGGTCAGGCTGAACCGTCCCGCGACCGACCGCGCCCTCAGCGTCAAGCCGCACCCGGACGGGTACATGGACTACCCGATGAATCCGACCGACCCGGAGAACTGGCTCGCCAAGCCGGATGTCCGCAACGCCAACCGCACGTTGATCCCGCTGGTCGCCAACTCGCCCTGGAGCCAGGCGTTGGGACCGACCCACCTGGCGTGGATGCAGCAGCAGGAGGCACCCGAGCACTGGCCGCAGGCGACCCCACCGGACCTCTGGTTCGTCTACCGCACCAACCCGGCGATCTCGTTCTGGGACACCCAACAGATCACCGAAGTGATGGCCCGCTTCCCGTTCACGGTCTGCTTCGCGTTGACCCGCGACGAGACCAACCATTTCGCCGACATCCTGCTGCCGGATCGTACCGACCTCGAAGGACTGCAGTTGATCCGCGTCGGCGGCACCAAGTTCATCGAACAGTTCTGGGACTACCAGGGGTTCGCGTTGCGTCAGCCGGTGGTCGAGGCCCAAGGTGATGCACGCGACCTTACCTGGGTCGCGACCGAACTGGCGAGTCGCAGTGGGGTGCTGGACAAGTACAACAAGGCGATCAACCGCGGTGCCGCCGGTGTGCCGCTGAAGGGCGAGAACTACGACTTCACGCTCGATCCCGCCGAAACCCACAGTGTCGAAGCCATCTGGGACGCGACCTGCAAGGCCGCGAGCGCCGAAATCACCGACGGCGCCGAGGAACAGGGGCTCGACTGGTACAAGGAGAACGGCTTCCGGCTCGCCGATTTCCCGCGCCTTAAGTGGTACCTCTACACCGAGATCGAGGACCAGGGATTACGCTTCGAAATGCCCTACCAGGAACGACTGATGCGCGTCGGCAAGGAACTCGGCCGGCGCCTGCACGAGCAGGGCATCAGCTGGTGGGACGAGCAACTCGAGGAATATGACCCGCTGCCCGAATACAAGAACTACCCCGAGGTGTGGGAAAAGGCGCTCGAGCGCAACTTCGATGTCGATATTCGCGATTTCCCGTTCTGGGCCATCACCGCGCGCAGCATGCAGTACGCCTGGGGCAGTAATGCGGGCATCCAGTTGATGCGCGAAGTAGCCGAGAACGTCAGCGGTCACGGTGGCATCGTGATCAACAGCAACACGGTGGCCGAACTGGGGCTCACCGATGGCGACCTGGTCGAGATCCGCTCACCACTCAACGTCACCCGCGGTCGCGTGGAAGCACGCCAGGGGATTCGCCCTGACACGGTACTGATGATCGGCCAGTTCGAGCACTGGGCGACACCGTTCGCCAAGGATCTTGAACTGCCGAGCCTCAACAAGCTGGTGCCGATGCTTCTTGACCTGACCGATTCGACCGGATCGGGCTCCGACCTGGTGCGGGTCAGCATCAAGCGCGTGGAGAACGCCCGATGACCCGCTACGTCATGGTCGCCGACCTCGAACGCTGCGTCGGCTGCCAGACCTGCACGGCGGCCTGCAAGCACACCAATGCCACCGCCCCTGGAGTGCAGTGGCGCAAGGTCCTCGACATGGAGGTCGGCGCCTACCCGGATGTGCGCCGCGCCTTCGTACCGGTCGGCTGCATGCACTGCGCCGACCCGCCATGCATGCACGTCTGCCCGTCGACCGCGACCGGCCAGCGTCCCGACGGCCTGGTCACCATCGACTACGACCTCTGCATCGGCTGCACCTACTGCGCCGTCGCCTGCCCATACCAGGCGCGTTACATGATCGAGAAACCGAACAAGGCCTTCGCCAAGGGGCGCATGCGTAACGAATTCCAGCGTGAGGAGCCAGAACGGCGTGGCGTGGCGCAGAAGTGCACCTTCTGTGTCGACCGCATCGACTACGGTCACGCCAACGGCCTGACGCCCGGCATCGACCCGGCGGCGACCCCGGCCTGCGTCAACGCCTGCATCGCCAGCGCACTGCAATTCGGCGACATCGAGGATCCGCAGAGCAACGTCAGTCAGCTGCTGGCCGATCACAAGCATTTCCGGATGCACGAAGAGCTCGGCACCGAGCCTGGCTTCTATTACCTGTGGGAGGACGTATGAGCGTCGGTGGCAATCCATGGCTGCAGACCCACTGGGACTGGCACGTCGCACTCAACTTCCTGACCGGTGGCGCCGGCAGCGGCCTGCTGATCGTTGCCGTCCTGACCGGCATGCCCCTGACGGCACCGGTGCTGCTCGCTGCTGCCCTGATCGGGATCGGACTGGCGCAGGTGTCACTGCATCTCGGTCGTCCATTGCGTTCATTCAACGTGATCTTCAACCCGCAGACCTCGTGGATGACCCGCGAGGCGTTCGTCGCCGGACCGCTGTTGCTGCTGGCCGTCATCGCCGGCGCCTTCGACACGCTCGTTGCCGGCCTGCCCGCTGCGCTCTGTGCCGCGGCATTCATCTACTGTCAGGCGCGGATACTCAAGGAGTCCAAGGGCATCCCAGTTTGGCGTGAGCCACACATCGTCGGCCTGATCATCACCACTGGACTGGCCGAGGGGGCGGCGCTGGCGTTGCTGGTCGCCCTGGCTGTAGGTCAGGTGGAAGCCTTGCTTCCTGCGGGTACGCTTCTGCTGCTCCTGGTCGTCGCCCGTTTCATCTCCTGGCGCGCCTATCGAGGCGCTCTCGACGGTAACGCACCGCACGAAGCACTCAATGTCCTGGCCCGGGCCGAGGGGCCGTTTGTCGGCGTCGGTCTCGCGGTGCCGCTGCTGCTGCTTGGCGTTGCCGCCACGGTACCGGCCGCCAGGGAGATCTTGGTGGTGCTTGGGGCGCTGAGCGCCCTGCTCACCGGCTGGGGCCTGAAGTTCGTGCTGATCACCCGCGCAAGCTACAACCAGGGCTTTGCCATTGTTCACACGCCGAAACGTGGTGCTGGTAGCGGTGGCATCGGCAGCAAGCCCGGATGGTAATGCCATAGGAGATTCCGCTCGGGTCGCGGCTCACGCTTGGTGAGAGTACATGACAGTCGTTACCTCATCGGCGTCCGTCATGCCCCAAGGCGAAATCCACAGGGAGCCATAGAAGCTCCACGATCACATACAGCTTTCTCAAGGAGTAGGTAACGTGCCACTTTCATCGGGGTCCAGCACTCTCACTGACTCTCCAGCGCATGCCGACGATCTGTTCCAGAAGGCAACTGCGGCTGGACACGCGCAACTCGAACGCCCGGAACTGGTCGAGTTGCTGAGCAGGCTCGGCATTGATCTCGAACAAGAGGATCCGGTCCTGCCCGAAGGCGCGACGCTCGCGCTCGGGCTGGTGAACACCCGCGAATTCGGCATGGTGATCCATGGCGGGGTCGGTGGCCTGGATGCCGAACTGGGACTGGATGATTTCCGCAGGGACCGGGCCACCGTGTGGGCGGCAGTCGAACTCACC
Organism: uncultured Gammaproteobacteria bacterium; assembly: GCA_964195335.1. GTDB lineage: Bacteria > Pseudomonadota > Gammaproteobacteria > QNFN01 > QNFN01 > QNFN01. Next base: position 18,885 of record CAXMPC010000091.1, read on the forward strand.
GATGCGGACGATTTTCTCGCACTGTTCCGACGCACACTGGCTTACCGAAAGTTCGCGGCACTGGCCGAACGAGCCGGGAAGCCGCTGCCGGACGATGCGCTGCGCGGCTGTTTCGCTCGGATGCTGGAGTTGGCCACCACCGGGGAGTCCGCCACCCAGGTCCTGCAACAGCTGCAGTTCGACGTACTCGGGATCGGTGACCGGATACAGGCGCGTAATGCCCGGTGCACGTTCACCCCTCCAGCACCGACTCGACTTCCGCGACCGATCCAGAAGATCGACAAGCTGCTTCATCCGCAGAGCATTGGCATCATCGGGGTGTCGGCCAGCAAGATGAATTTCGGTCGGATCATCCTCCACAACCTGGTCGACAGCGGGTACAGCAAGGAACGCATGACCATCCTCCGACCTGGAGAAACAGAGATTGACGGTGTGCGCTGCGTCCCGGGACTCACCGCGCTGGAGCAGAAGCTTGACCTGCTGATAGTCGCTGTAGCCGCCGACGCGGTCTACGGGCTGGTGGACGAGATCATCGCCACCGATACGGTCGAGACCGTAATGCTGATTCCCGGCGGGCTGGGCGAGACCGAAAAGAGCAGGGAAGCCGCCGCGGCGATGGCGGCACGGATCAATGCCGCGCATGCCGGGAAAGGCGGCGGACCGGTCTTTCTGGGAGCCAACTGCCTGGGCGTGGTGTCGCACCCGGGAGAGTACGACTCGTGGTTTATCCCGCTCGAGCGGCTGCCCAAGCCGCAAAAGAAACCGCAGCGTACCGCGGCGATGATCTCCCAGAGCGGCGCCTTCATGATCACCCGGCTCAGCCGCAATCCCTGGCTCGATCCGAGCTACATGCTGGCGCTGGGCAACCAGACCGACCTGACCCACGGCGACATGCTGAGCTACTTTGCAGAGCGTCCCGAGATAGAGACGATCGGACTCTACATCGAGGGTTTCAAGGACGGCGACGGGCTCGACTTCACCCATGCGATACGCAAGGCCGTGCTGGCCGGCAAGCAGATCGTCGTATACAAATCCGGGCGCACCGCCGCCGGCATCGGCGGGGTGATGGGGCATACCGCCTCCATTGCCGGAGACCCGGTGGTCTGCGAGGCGGTTCTGCGCCATGCCGGCGCCATGGTGGCCGAGGATTTCGAAGCCTTCGACGATCTTCTCTATATCGCCGGGGCACTGCATCACAAGAAGGTCGGCGGACAACGCCTGGGCGCCATAAGCGGCGCCGGATTCGAAGCCGTGGGCATGGCCGATTCCATCGCCTCCGACAGTTTCACACTGGAGATGGGCGAACTCGAACCCGCCACGGTCACCGAACTCGAGGACATACTCGCAGCCAAGCGACTGGATACCCTGGTCGAGATCCGCAACCCGATCGACATCAATCCCGGCGCGGACGACGAAGCCCACATGCAGATTACCGCGGCATTCGCCAACGACCCGAATATCGATGCGGTGATGGTCGGACTCGATCCGACCGCGCCCTCGGTGCGCGCCCTGGCCGAGAGCCACAAGCGACCGGGCTTCGATATCAGCGACCTGAAGAGCTCGGTCCACCTTATGCCTCCGCTGGACAGAGCCACCGACAAACCGATCATCGGCATCATCGACGGCGGCACGCTTTACGACCCGATGGCCGAGGCACTGATGGACCAGGGTGTCTGCGTGTTCCGTAACTGCGCACGCGGCACGCGAGCCCTGGCACGCTACGTCGAGTCCCGCACCTATACCGAATCACTGAAGCAGAAAAACTGAATCCGACGCCAGTCGGCAATTACAAACACACGATATCAACCAAGGAGTCCATCATGAGCGACACCCTCAAGGCAGGCCTTACCGCGACCCGGCGTATCGACGTCGACACCGATCGCACCATCAGTTTCATGGGCGATGACTGCCGCGTCTATTCAACACCCAACCTTCTCTACGACATCGAGATGGCCTGCCGCGACCTGCTGCTCGAGCATATTGGTGAAGGCAAGGATTCGGTCGGGACCCGCGTCGAGCTGGACCATGTCGGTGCCACGCTGATGGGCATGTGGGTCGAAATCACGGTCACGCTGGACGAAGTCAACGGCGGTGCCGTGAATTTCTCCTTCAGCGCACGCGACGCACTCGAAGAGGTGGCACGGGGCAAGCACAACCGTTTCGTGGTCGGGGTCGAAAAGACCGCCCAGCGACTCATGGCCAAGCTCGCCAAGGCGAGCGGGTGATACGACTCGCTCCAGGCGTTATTCCTGCACTACACAGAATACGGATCGGAAAGCAGTCTCCCGCAATTTGAGTGCCGCCGCTCGGAGTCCATGCAACCAGAACGCACAGCGCAGGAAATCTCCGCATCGTTTCCATGCGCGGCCAAATACATTGCCAGTGCTCCACCTGAACAACCAGGCTTGCGCAACTGAAATGGGTTGTACCAAACGTCCCACGAGGAGCCAGTCAACGCCAGATCGAGAGGCGAGTCCATGTCCGGAACGAGCTTGCGCAAGCGTGCACGACCGGGCTACGGTTGGGGATATATAGGGCACGATTCGATGCCCAAAGAACATGTCAGAGGAGAAGATAATGAGTGAAGTCACGACGGCTGATACCACAGGCTCGGCCCCGTACTACTACCAGCCGGAACTGGAAAAACTGCCGCGTGAACAACTCGAAGCACTGCAGTTCGAACGTCTCCAATCAATCCTGGCTCACGCCTACGCCAACGTGGCGCACTTCCGCAACAGCTTCGACGCCGCCGGGGTCAAACCCGACGACCTCAAGTCGCTCGAGGATTTGGCGAAATTCCCGTTCACCGTCAAGACCGACCTGCGCGACAACTATCCGTTCAACATGTTCGCCGTGCCGCTCGACCAGGTGGCCCGCGTACACGCTTCATCCGGCACGACCGGCAAGCCGACCGTGGTCGGCTACACCCGTGGCGACATCGACAACTGGGCCGACCTGATGGCCCGTTCGATTGCCTGCGCCGGCGGCCGTCCGGACGACCTCCTGCACAACGCCTACGGCTACGGACTGTTCACAGGCGGTCTCGGTGCCCACTACGGTGCCGAACGACTCGGCTGCACGGTGACACCGATGTCCGGTGGCAACACCGAGCGGCAGATCGTGCTGCTGAACGATTTCGGTGCCAAGGTCCTGTGTGCGACACCCTCCTACGCACTAAACATTGCCGAAATGGCCGAGGCCGAAGGGGTCGACCTGGCCGGAGGCCCGTTACGCGTCGGCGTATTCGGTGCCGAACCGTGGTCGGAGGCGATGCGTGCCGAACTCGACCGACGTCTCGGGATTCGCTCGGTCGATATCTACGGCCTGTCGGAGATCATGGGCCCCGGCGTCGCTTGCGAGTGCCACGAGGAACGCGCAGGACTGCACGGCTGGGAAGACCATTTCCTGTTCGAGATCACCGATCCGGAAAGCGGTGAGCCGCTGCCGATGGGCGAGGCTGGCGAGTTGGTTATCACGACGCTGACCAAGCAGGCGCTGCCGATGATCCGCTACCGCACCCGCGACATCACCAAGCTCAGCACCGAACCGTGCTCCTGCGGTCGAACCCACGTCCGCATCCTGCGTGTGACCGGGCGCAATGATGACATGCTGATCATTCGTGGCGTCAATGTGTACCCGTCGCAAATCGAGTCGGTCATGGTCGGCTTTGACGGTATCGCCCCGCACTACCAGCTGGTGGTCCGGCGTGAAGGGACGCTGGACACGCTGGGTGCCGAAATCGAGGCGGCGCCTGAGACCGCTGCCGACGACTACGAGCGGCTGGCTGGCGAGATCCGCCACCACATCAAGTCGCTGATCGGTGTCACCTGCAAGGTCGAACTCAAGGCACCGGGTGAGGTGCCGCGCTCACAGGGCAAGGCCGTGCGGGTTCGCGACGAGCGTCCGAAAGACTGACAAGACTAGTCATCCCGAATGCACGAAGGGGCGGCCTGTTGGCCGCCCTTTTTATTCTGTGGGTAATTCCCCCCTATTTCGTGTATCTCCGGACACGACCATCTAACCCGGGCAAGGCAGGAAGAGACTAGCAGGAGAGTCCCGGGATTCGACTACGGGCCTTCCAATCGGGATCACTCACCCAATCGCGGCGAGGGCGCCGCTCCTACAAAGATCGTGGCCTTGGATGTATGAGCGGAGCCTTTATGCCCCTCGGATACCTACCGCGATCAAGCCTGCCTCGGCACAGGCCGTCAACGAGCGACCAGTATCCACTTCCCGATGATGTGCGAAGAACCAAAAAAAGAGGGCGGCCCGAAGGCCGCCCTCTGATCAGTTGGTGAGTCGAGCCTTACTTGGCTTCGATGATCACCGCAATCACGCGCCGGTTGCGCTGACGGCCGTCACGGGTGCCGTTGTCGGCCACCGGGCGGCTCTCGCCGTAACCCACCGCCTTCATGCGGTCAGCCGAGATCTTCTTGCTGTTGACCAGGAAGTCGCTGATGGAGTTGGAGCGACGCTCCGACAGGCCCTGGTTGTAGCTCCCCGGACCGGTGCTGTCGGTGTGACCCTCTATGGTCGCAACGGCACTCGGGTGCTTGTCCATGAAGACGGCAACGTCACCCAGCGCGGCGTGGTAGGCCGGGCGGACCTGGGCGCTGTCGAAGTCAAACTCGATCTTGATCTCCATGCGCTTCGGCGCCATCACGACCGGGCAGCCGTCCTTGTCGACCTTGGTGCCCCTCGGCGTGTTCGGGCACTTGTCCCTGTCGTCGGTGACGCCGTCACCGTCGCTGTCGGCCGGGGCCATCGGCTTCGGAGCCTTCGGTGCCACCTGGACAATCGGCACCGGCACCGGCTCAGGCTTCGGTGTACCGAAGGTGACGTGGATGCCGGCGAGCAAGGCGAAGTCGCTGCCGTTGTAGGCGTTCTTGTCCATGTCGCCGTAGTAGCGGCCGTCGAGGCGCAGCGCCAGGTTGTCGGTGATGAAGTACTTCACGCCGCCGCCAGCGTTGATCATGAAGTCGTCGACTTCCGAGGGGCGGTTGACATTGCGGTTACCGAAACCGGCCGTGAGGTACGGCACCAGCGGAGAGCCGCTGTCGAAGTTGTAGACGCCGTTGAGGCCGATTTCCCACTCCGTGGCCTTGGTGCCGGTATTGACCCCGTTGGTCTTAAATTCCGGCTTGGCCCACTGGAACAGCGCTTCGGCGCCCCAGTTCTTGGTGAAGTTGTAGCCGACGCCGACACCCACCGCTCTTGAATGGGACTCGCGGCGGTTGCTGTCGTACCACTGTTCGCCGGCCATGAGACCGAACGTCAGCGCCTTCTCGCGCTCGGCAGCGTATGAAATGCTGGTAGCACCGACCAGGATGGCGGCGCTGATCAGCGCAGTTAGCAACTTCTTCATTTTCTACGACTCCCTGATGTCTGGGTTGCTACGCATTATGCGACGAATGCGAATGCAAGCGCCCTCCCTCACGTAGATATGGTGAAGCATAGTGGGATTGTGGCGCTTTGTCATCACATTTTTCAACGTGTTGCGTCAATGCAACACATAGCCAAACACCTCATGAAAGCGGTCAGCGAACTCGTCAGCTTCAAAGGCATGGTTCTGGGTACCGTGATGGGCCACCTTGAGTGCCCCGAGCAGACTGGCGACGCGCCCAGTGGTGGGCCAGTCGAGACCTTTTTCGAGACCGTAGAGCAGACCGGCCCGGTAGGCATCACCGCAGCCGGTCGGATCGACCGCCACGTCGACCGGGATGGCCGGCAGGGCGATCTCCTCTCCACCACTGTAGATCGAAGACCCCTCGGCGCCGCGCGTGATCACGACCGCTTCTACCCGGTGCGCCAGCTCGACCAGGGTCAGCCCGGTGCGTTCCAGCAGCAGGCGCGATTCGTAGTCGTTGAGGGTCAGCCAGTTGGCCTGGTCGACCAGTTCGAGCAGGGCCGGACCATCGAACAGCGGCAACCCCTGGCCCGGGTCGAAGATGAACGGGATACCCGCCGCAGCGAACTGTTGCGCATGGTCGACCATCCCCTGGCGGCCGTCGGGCGAGACGATGCCGAGACGCACACCACTGGCGGCATCGACCCGGTTCTGGTGCGAAGCGTTCATCGCCCCCGGGTGGAAGGCGGTGATCTGATTGTCGTCCAGATCGGTGGTGATGTAGGCCTGAGCCGTGTAGGTGTCGGGCACGACCGTGACATGGCGGCGATCGATACCACGGCGGTCGAACCAGTCGGCGTAGGGGGCGAAGTCCTCCCCGACCGTGGCCATCGGCAGCGGGTTGCCGCCGAGCAGGTGGAGGCTGTAGGCGATGTTGCCGGCGCAGCCACCGAATTCCCGACGCATCTCGGGAACGTGGAACGAGACGTTGAGGATATGCACCTGGTCCGGGAGGATGTGATTCTTGAACCGGTCCTGGAACACCATGATGGTGTCGAAGGCAAAAGAGCCGCAGATCAGCGTGGACAATGGACGTCCCCTGGTGGAAGAAGAGGGTGCCGGTCGGAACCGGTCGGCGGATGGTAGCGAGAGGCTCCCGTCCCCGGCAAGCGTGACGACCACTCCGGGCGTGCTGTGCCCAGCAGGAATCGATCAGTCGAGCGTGGTCAGATCGATTCCTCGACGATCAGTCGCAGCAGTGCCTCGACCGCCTCGAGTTCCGGTGTCGCTCCGCCCGCGGTCGGCCGCGGGTAGGCGAGGTAGACCGTATCCGGCGTCCCGGCGAGGCTGTAGACGGCGATCCGGTAGGGACAGTTGACCAGGGCGTGCGGGTCGGCCTCGACCATCGCCCGGGTCAGTTGGGCGCTGCAGAACTCGACCACCTCGGCCTCGCCATAGACCGTTTTGCCGGCGCCAAGATCGCGCCCGGTGCGCTCGAGCATCTCGCCGACGTGCGAGGTCCCGCTCTCGACCAATCCCTGGCCGATGATGGCGTCAGCCAGGTTCTGGCGGACATCGGCAAACGCACCCTCGGTGCTGGCCACGACCCGGCCCGGTTCCTCGAGCCACTCGGCCCGGAGCCACGGCGCGACGAGCAACAGCGCGAGCAGACAGATCCCTCTTTTCATGCGAACCCCTACGGTGACACCGTTTACCGTGTCGGCAACGATAATCATCCAGAGTATAATGCGCGGCCCGAAACCGGTCGGTGCGCCACTCCGCACGACCGCCCAGAGGCCTCCGGGCAGGAACCATGTCCAGCACCCCCGCCGCCGCGCAACCCCCGGTCGAACAGACGGTCGCCTACACGATCGACGGCCGCCTCTACCTCAACATCACCGACCGCTGCACGCTGACCTGCGCCTTCTGCCCGAAGACCCTTGGCTCGCACCAGATTCGCGACTATGACCTGACCCTCGACCACCGCCCCGGGTTCGACGAGATCGTCGCCGCCATCGGTGACCCGACGGCGTACACCGAAGTGGTTTTCTGCGGCTACGGCGAGCCCACCCTGCGCCTGGATCTGCTGCTCAAGATCGCCGGCTGGATCAAGCAGCACGACGGCCGGGTGCGGATCAACACCGACGGTCTGGCCAGCCTCGCCAACAAGCGCGACGTGCTGCCGGGGATGGCCGGCCTGATCGATGCCGTCTCGGTGTCGTTGAACGCCCAGTCACCAGACATTTACAACCGCCACTGCCAGCCGGCGCTGCACGGCGCCTACCAGGCGGTCCTCGCCTTCATCCAGGAGGCCCCCCGCTACATCCCCGAGGTGACCGCCACGGCGGTCGACGGCCTCGAGGGCGTCGACATCGCTGCCTGCGAGCGCATCGCACGCATGTGCGGTGCCCGTTTCCGCCGTCGCATGCTCGACGTCGTGGGCTGACCACCGGAGTAACCCATGGATCTCGTCTGCCCAGCCGGCAACCTGCCCGCCCTCAAAGGCGCCGTCGACAACGGCGCCAACGCCGTCTACATGGGCTTCCGCGACGACACCAACGCGCGCTCGTTCCCCGGGCTGAACTTCAGCGAGGGCAACGCCCGTGACGGCATCCGCTACGCCCATGCCAAGGGCACCAGGGTCTACGTCGCGATCAACACCTACCCGCAACCAAGCGGCTTTGCACGCTGGCAGGCGGCGGTCGACCACGCCGCGGAACTTGGCGTCGACGCGCTGATCGTCGCCGACATGTCGGTACTCGACTACGCCATGCGCGCCCATCCCGATCTGCCTCGCCACCTCTCGGTACAGGGTTCGGCCAGCAACTACGAGGCGATCCGCTTCTACCACGAGCAGTTCGGCGTGCGCCGGGTGGTGCTGCCGCGGGTGCTGTCACTGAAGCAGGTCGCACGGGTGATCGAGCAGATCCCGGTCGAGGTCGAGGTGTTCGGCTTCGGCGGCCTCTGCGTCATGGTCGAGGGTCGCTGCACCCTCTCCTCCTTTGCCACCGGCCAGTCGCCGAACGCCTGCGGCGTCTGTTCGCCGGCCAGCGCCGTGCGCTGGCAGGAGACCGCGCAGGGGCTGGAGTCACGCCTCGGTGGCCTGCTGATCGACCGCTACGGCAATGGCGAACATGCCGGTTATCCGACCATTTGCAAGGGGCGCTACGAGGTTGGTGATGCCACCTACTACGCCATCGAGGAGCCAAGCAGCCTGAACACCCTCGAGTTGCTCCCCGAATTGCAGGCGATGGGCGTGTCCGCGATCAAGATCGAGGGACGCCAGCGCAGCCCGGCCTACGTGCGCCAGGTGGCGAAGGTGTGGCGAGAAGCCCTCGACGCCGTCGCCCGTGACCCCGAGGGGTTCACCCCGCGCCCCGACTGGGTCGCCGCGCTGGACAAGGTCTCGGAGGGGGCTCAGACCACCCTCGGCGCCTACCACCGGCCGTGGCAGTGAACCTCTCCAGGTCGAACTCGTGATGAATACATTACCCCGCCTGACTCTCGGCCCGGTCCAGTACCACTGGTCACGCGCCCGTCTCGAGGCCTTCTACGAGGAGGTCGCGTCGAGTCCGGCCGAGGTGATCTACCTCGGTGAGACGGTCTGCTCCAAGCGCCGCGAACTGCAACTCGACGACTGGCTCACCATCGCCGAACGGCTGCAGACGGCAGGCAAGGAGGTGGTGCTGTCGAGCCTGACACTGATCGAGGCGGAGTCGGAGCTCAAGGCGCTGCGCCGACTCTGCGCCAACGGCCGCTTCCGGGTCGAGGCCAATGACATCGGCGCCGTGCGGCTGCTGGCCGAACAAGGGGTCGATTTCGTCACCGGCCCGGCCGTCAACATCTACAACCAGCACACCCTGGCACTGCTGTCCGGGCAGGGACTGTGCCGCTGGGTGATACCGTTCGAACTCTCCCGCGCGACCCTGGCCGAGATCCTCGCCGAGTGCCCGGACGGGGTCGAGACCGAAGTGACAGTCTTCGGCCGCATCCCACTCGCCTGGTCGGCGCGCTGTTTCACCGCACGCCATCACAACCTGCCCAAGGACGCCTGCGAGGAGGTATGTGACCGCTACCCTGACGGGTTGTTGGTGAGCACCCGCGAGGCGGAGCCGTTTCTCGCCTTCAACGGCATCCAGACCCAGTCGGCGCAGACCTACGCCCTGGCCGGTGAACTGGCCGACATGGCCACGCTCGGCGTCGACCTGGTCAGGGTCTACCCTCAGGCCGAGGCAACCGATCGGGTGCTGACGATGTTCGCGCAGGTTCGCGACGGAGAGCTGGCCGCGAACGCGGTCCAGGCGGAGCTCGAGGAGTTGATGCCGGTCGGCCCGTGCCGCGGCTACTGGTACGGCGAAGCCGGGATCGTACCCGCGCCGTCGGAGTCAGCTGACGTCGGAGCCGAATAGCCGGCGGTAGGTGGCCAGCGCGCCGTCGAGCCATGCGCGGGCCGTTTCCGGGAGTTCGTGCACGCCGAAGTCGAGGCTGTCGAGCAGGTTCTTCACCTGCAGCCCGAGCTCCGTGTCCCCCTCGATCCGCAACCGGCGCTGGAAGAACAGCGTGTCCGGATCCTCTTCCCCGGTCGCCAGCACCAGGAAGTCGTACAGGGCGCCACTCATGGTGACGTCGGCATCACGCTCCCCGGTACCGGCGTAGAAGCCTCCGACCCCGAGAAACAGCCGGTACTCGACCTGCGCGTCGTCGACCCGGATGGCGACGGTACGACCGAACAGGAACTCCAGCTCGCCGTCGGCCAGTGCCCCGGCAAGGACCCGGTCGAGCACCGTCGCCAGCACGGTCGAATGGACCACGGCCGGGACCAGGCGTAGTGGCAGGGCCAGAGCCGCCGGCAGGCGTGCGCTGCGATCGGGAGAGGTGCCGGATTCGGTCTGCATGGCGGCGCGACTATAGCATGCGCATGGCCACGCTCGACCGGAGACGCACCCTGTTCTGCTAAGCTTTTTTTACGTCCGGCACGTGACCACCAGGGACCGGGGCCATGCCGACCGACGACGTCTCCACCGCAGCCGACATCAACCCCGCCGCCGATCTCTCCGAGCAGATCTCGCTGGCCGGCACCGAGGCGTCGGGGACCGGCAACATGAAACTGACACTGAACGGCGCGCTGACCATCGGCACCCTGGACGGCGCCAACATCGAGCTGCGGGAACGGGTCGGCGAGGAGAACTTCTTCACCTTCGGCCTGGACGTCGAGGGGGTCGGGCAGCTGCGGACAGGAAACCATGAACCCGCGGCGGTCTACCACGCGGAGCCGGCACTGCAGCTGGCCCTGGACATGGTCTGCACCGGCTATTTTTCACCACAGGAGCCAGACCGCTACCGGGTGCTGGTCGACCGGCTGCTCGACGGCGGCGACCGTTTCCTGGTGCTGGCCGATTTCGCCGATTACATTGCCTGCCAGCAGCGAGTCGAGACATTGTGGCGCGAACCGGAGGCGTGGTCACGGGCGGCGATCCGCAACGTCGCCGCGATGGGTCACTTTTCCAGTGACCGCACCGTGCGCGAGTACGCGGAACGGGTGTGGGGGGTCGAGCCGCTGCCTGCCGAGCCGGAGCCGGCAGGCTGAGGCGGCTCAGCGCTTCATCAAATCGAAGAACTCGGCATTGGTCTTGTTGGCACGCAGCTTGTCGTGCAGGAACTCCATCGCCGCAAGCTCGTCCATCGGGTGCAGCAGCTTGCGCAGGATCCACATCCGCTGCAGTTCATCGGGCTTGGTCAGCAGTTCCTCGCGCCGGGTGCCGGAGCGGTTGATGTTGATCGAGGGATAGATACGCTTCTCGGCGATACGGCGATCGAGGTGGATCTCCATGTTGCCGGTGCCCTTGAATTCCTCGTAAATCACGTCGTCCATGCGCGACCCGGTGTCGACCAAGGCGGTGGCGATGATGGTCAGGCTGCCGCCTTCCTCGATGTTCCGCGCGGCACCGAAGAAGCGCTTCGGGCGCTGCAGGGCGTTGGCGTCGACGCCACCGGTCAGCACCTTGCCCGAGGACGGCACCACGGTGTTGTAGGCGCGGCCGAGACGGGTGATGGAGTCGAGCAGGATGACCACGTCCATCTTGTGCTCAACCAGGCGCTTGGCCTTCTCGATCACCATCTCGGCGACCTGGACATGGCGGCTGGCCGGTTCGTCGAAGGTGCTGGCGACCACCTCGCCACGCACCGAGCGCGACATCTCGGTCACCTCTTCCGGGCGCTCGTCGATCAGCAGCACGATCAGGTAGCAATCGGGATGGCGCGCGGTGATCGACTGGGCGATGTTCTGCAGCAGCATCGTCTTACCGGCTTTCGGCGGCGAGACGATCAGGCCGCGCTGGCCCTTGCCGATCGGAGCCATCAGGTCGATGGTGCGCGCGGTGATGTCCTCGGTGCTGCCGTTGCCGATCTCCAGGTCCATCCGCTGGTTCGGGTGCAGCGGCGTCAGGTTCTCGAACAGGACCTTGTTCTTCGCCTTCTCCGGTGGCGAGAAGTTGATCTCGCTGACCTTGAGCAGGGCGAAATAGCGCTCGCCCTCTTTCGGCGGCCGGATCTTGCCCGAGACCGTGTCGCCGGTACGCAGGTTGAAGCGGCGAATCTGGCTGGGCGAGACGTAGATGTCATCGGGGCCGGCGAGGTAGGAACTGTCGGCCGAGCGCAGGAAGCCGAAGCCGTCCTGCAGGATCTCGAGCACGCCGTCGCCGAAGATGTCCTCGCCCTTGCGCGCATGGGCCTTGAGCAGTCCAAATATGATGTCCTGCTTGCGTGAGCGGGCCATCCCCTCGATTTTCATCGACTCGGTGATCTCCACCAATTGGGAGGCCGACATTTTCTTTAGTTCGGTGAGATTCATCTTTATGATTGTGTGACTGTTGCGGAATCCAGAATGGAGCTCCAGACACGGAACGGCCTGGGGGTGGAGAGATCGTTGGTCTGGGCGGAACGGGTATTAAGGGTGCCGACTCTGCCGCCGGCCAGGGCGCCGGTACCGGCGCTCCGTAATCAACAGGAAGTTAGCACGTAACCGGCACCGGGTCCAGACCCGGCCCGCGCCCGGACGGGCACGGCTTCCTGACGGTCAGAGGCTGCTGTCGATAAACGCGGTGAGCTGCGACTTGGAGACGGCGCCGACCTTGGTCGCCTCGACATTGCCATCCTTGAACAGCATCAGGGTCGGAATGCCGCGGATGCCGTAGCGCGGCGGGGTGTTCGGATTCTCGTCGATGTTCAGCTTGGCCACGCGCAGGCGTTCGCCATACTCCTCGGCGATCTCGATGAGGATCGGCGCAATCATCTTGCACGGCCCGCACCACTCGGCCCAGAAATCGACCAGAACCGGCGTTCCGTGCTGGATCACATCTGTCTCGAAGCTGTCGTCGGTAACGTGTACCAGACCTTCACTCACGCCTCATGCCTCCCTATCTTGTCGCCCCGTGCATGGCATGGCCCCGGGACAGAATGGCCCTCGGAATCGCAGCGAGCCGCGAAACAGGAGACCGTAACGAGCGACATTTGAGCCGAATCTGTGGCATATTTCAACCCCGTTCGCTACCGGGCCACTGAGCTCGCAAAGATTAGGCCAAGATGGCAGAAACCGTACTGACCGAAACCACCTTCCATTCCCTTGACCTGCCCGAAGAGCTCCTGCGCGGCCTGGACGAGGCCGGATTCACCCACTGCACCCCGATCCAGGAACTAGCACTGCCGCCGTCGCTCCGCGGTGAGGACGTTGCCGGCCAGGCCCAGACCGGCACCGGCAAGTCGGCCGCTTTCCTGCTCGCCACCATGGCACGGCTGATGCGCAATCCGCCGGCGGAGGAGCATGCCGGCCAGCCGCGCACGTTGATCCTGGCCCCGACCCGTGAGCTGGCAATCCAGATCCACAGGGATGCCACGGACCTCGGCAAGTACAGCGGGCTGCGCCTGGTGCTGGCCTACGGCGGCACCGGTTACCACGAGCAGCGCGAGGCGATAACCGCCGGCTGCGACATCCTGATCGGCACCCCGGGACGGGTGATCGACTACCACAAGCAGGGAGTGTTCCATCTCAACGCCATCGAGGTCATCGTCCTGGATGAGGCCGACCGCATGTTCGATCTCGGCTTCATCAAGGATATCCGCTACGTATTGCGGCGACTGCCACCACCGAGCAAGCGCCTGAGCATGCTCTTCTCGGCGACCATGTCGATGCGCGTCAGCGAGCTGGCCTACGAGCACATGAACTCACCCCAGACGCTCGCCGTCGAGGCCGACAGGGTGACCGCCGACCGCGTGCGTCAGACGGTCTACCACACGGCGATGGAAGAGAAGCTGCCGCTGCTGATCGGGCTGCTCCAGCACCAGGACTCGCGGCGCAGCATCATCTTCGTCAACACCAAGCGGGTCGCCGACCTGCTCCACGCCTACCTCACCGGCAACGATATCGAGTCGGCCGTGCTCTCGGGCGACGTTCCCCAGACCAAACGCCAGAAACTGCTGCTGCGCTTTCAGCGTGGCGAACTGCCGGTACTGGTCGCCACCGACGTTGCCGCCCGCGGCCTGCACATCCCCGATGTCAGCCATGTCTTCAACTACGATTTGCCGCAGGAGGCAGAAGACTACGTACACCGGATCGGCCGCACCGCACGCCTCGGCAACGCGGGCGATGCGATCAGTTTCGCCTGCGAGGAGTACGTCTACTCGCTGCCCGACATCGAGAAATTCATTGGCCACAAAATCGACGTCGCACCGATCGACAGCGAACAACTGGTCAAGCCGAAACCCCCGGCACGCATGGAGCCGAGGCCGCGATCAGGCCCTGGTGGGCGGCGTCCTGCCGGTGGCGGGCGTCGACCAGACGGTGGTGGCCGGCGGCCCCGGCGCAACGCCTGATTCCAGCCAGGCCGGGCGCAGCTGCGAGCGCTCCCCAGAACGATGACCACGCAGCCACAGCTGCAGTATCCCGAGGTCAACGACTTCGAGAACCCGACCTTCGAGCGGCGCGAGTCGGTCGTGCGCCGCTGGGCCAGCAACCTGCCGATACTGAACCTGGTCAAGACCGTGCCCGAGCTTACCGGGCAGCTGCCGCTGCTGGTGCACGAGCCACTCAGTCCGAGCGATCGGATGAAGCTGCTGGAGCATTTCCGCACCCCGATCAACAGCGTCTTGGCGGCGGCGGAAAACCGCCGCTTGCGCCAGACCCCGATCTCCTCCGGCGCCCGGCAAAAAATCAAGGACGGCGTCCTCACCCTCTGCTACGACCTGGCCGACGGTTACAAGGCAGCCATGCACGACCTGCTGGAACGTGGCCGCGACCCGGCCAGCGACAAGCAGCTGCATATCTGTATCCACCGAACCCTCGAGCAGCTGCGCAACGCCCTGATGCACTCCTTCCGCATCTACCGCGCCGTACCGCCGAAACACTACCTGGAGATGCACCAGCTGCACCTCTACGCCGACCGCTGCGGTATCGCCACCAAACCGGCGCCCGATTCCGACACCTCGCCCGAGGAGGACACCCCACGGAAGGTCTACTCGCGTGCCATGCTGCTGGCGATCGCCGACCCGTTCCGCCTGGTCGACGGCGCCATCGAGGACCTTTACCGCTTCCTCTGCCGCAACGCCGAGCTGTGCCACCTCAGCGCCGGGATCGGTGGCGATACCAAGGCTGACGGGCTGTTCCTGCTGCGTAGCGACGGCGACCTGCCACCGACCCTGTTCGGACGCGCTCAACTCGACCGCGCCGGGGAGGCTCCCTACACGCTCGATGCGACACCGCTGATCCGCTTGCTGGAGCAGCCCAAGGATGCCGGCGGCGAATCTGTCGAAACCTATGCCAAGTGGCTGCTGCCGCGATTCAAGTCCGCCTGGGAGCGCGCCAGTCCCCGCAAACAGATCAACAAGAAGGCACGCGTGGCGGGTGGCCTCGAGGCAATCTGCTACCTGCTGTCGCCGGCCGGTCACGACGCCCTGACCGGAGGTGAAGGTCCCGTACTAGGCATCGAGGTCCAGGAACTCGAGGACGAAGAGGCGACGGCCTACTCCCTCGAGACCTGGAACATCGTCAACGAAAGCGTCAACGGGTTCATGGTCAGCCACCCGGACCAGGCGGGACTTGGCATCCGGGTCGGCGACCTGGTGCTTATCGTGCCGGAGCTGGACAAGACGCCGCAGCCGGTGGTCGCCATGGTGCGCTGGTTCGGATCCAAGGAACGGACCATGCAGTGCGGGGTTGAAGTCCTGCCAGGCCACCCGACCGCGATCACCATGGAGACGGTGCTGCCCAACCCAGAACTCCCGCGCGGGCCGGGACTCTACCTGCCGGCGGCCAAGTCGATCCAGGCGCCACCCACGCTGGTGGCGCCCAAGGGACTGCACAAACCGATGCGCAACCTGCGGGTCGACATCGGCAGCAAGAAGCAGACCGTGAGCTGTGGCGAGGTACTTACCGCCACCGAGTACATCGACCGCTTCCGCTTCGGTCGCGCCTAGGCAGCAGAGAGTCCACGCCGATGTCAGAGCTTAACGTCGCCATCGACAAGTGCAGCCGCTGTCACGGGCGGCTCTGCTGCAACTACATCACCCAGTGGATTTCGACCCCGCGCAGCAAGCGCGACTTCGAATTCCTGCTCTGGCAGCTGGCCCACCGCGGTGTGCGCGCCTACCAGGACGACGACGGTTGGTACCTGCTGATCGAGACCCGTTGCAACCACCTCGGCGACGACGGACTGTGCACCATCTACGAAGAGCGCCCCTACATCTGCCGCGAGTACGACCACGAGTTCTGCGAGTACGATGAGCCGTCCGAGAAGCACTTCAAGCGCTACTTCCCCGACTACGACACCCTGCTCGCCTACTGCCGGAAACGGTTTAAGCGCTGGGACGGCTAAGCGGCAACAGGTCGCCGAAGCCGTCGATGGCGGCGAATTCGGCGGTCTCGCGTGGTGGTTGCCGGCTGTCAGGCCGGCGTACCGCCAGCAGGTGGGCGATGCCGTGACGCGCCGCGCTGCGCAGGACCGGCAGGCTATCGTCGACCAGCAGCGTCGACTCCGGCATGAACGGCTCGCGCGACTGCAATCGTTCCCAGAAGGCCGGCTGCTCCTTGGGCAGACCAAGATCGTGCGCACAGACCATGCCGTCGAGGTGACCGCCGAGCCGGGTGCGGCGGAGCTTCAGCGCCAGGCTCTTGCCATGAGCATTGGTCACCAGCACCACGCGCCGCCCGGAGCCGCGCACCGCGTCGAGGAACTCGACCACGTCCGGGTGGACCGCGATCAGGTGCTCGACCTCCTGCTTGAGCTGCGCGATGTCGAGACCGAGTTGCTCGCTCCAATAGTCGACGCAGTACCAGGCCATCGTCCCCTCGACGGCTCGGTAGCGTGCCTGCAGGACCTCGCGGGCCGCCTCCAGCGTGACGGCATGGTGCTCGGCGTAGCGACGCGGCACGTGCTCGAGCCAAAAATGGTTGTCATAGTGCAGGTCGAGCAGGGTGCCGTCCATGTCGAGGAACACCGTGCTGACCGCGGACCATTCGACCATTTTTCGCCTCGTATACGGGGTTGGGGATTGACGCCAATTCTAGCGTCATCCCATCGGGACGGCCCCCGCGTTCTTGCCGCCTGTGGCACAATCGCCGCCACTCCGCCCCGACTCACGACACCATGCCGACCCCGCCGAAGATCCTCAGCCGCGAGACCGTCGCCGCCTCCCGGCTGTTCCGGGTCGAGCGCCTGGGGCTGCGGTTCTCCAACGGCCACGAAACCGAGTACGAGCGCCTGACCGGCAGCACAGACGGCGCGGTAATCGTCATCGCTGTGGACGACGACGGCACGGTGTTGCTGGTGCGTGAGTACGCCGCCGGGGTCGAGCGCTACGAACTCGGCCTGCCCAAGGGGCTGATCGAGTCTGGCGAAAGCCCGGAGCAGGCCGCACTGCGGGAACTTCGCGAGGAGACGGGCTTCGGGGCCCGGCGATTACTCCCGCTGCAGATGCTCACCCTCGCCCCGGCCTACATGCAGCACGGCACCCGCATGGTGCTCGCCGAGGAGCTCTACCACGCCCCGCTGCCTGGCGACGAACCGGAGCCGCCGGAGCTGGTCCGCTGGCCTCTGGATCGGCTTGCCGAACTGGCCGAGCGGCCCGATGTCACCGAGGCGCGCACCCTGGCCGCGCTGTTCCTGATCCGCGAGAGACTTCACTCATGAGCGATAACGCCGACGACCCGAGTTCCCTGCTGCCGGAGGTGTCCCGTCTCGGCCGTGCTGCCGGCGAGGCGATCATGACCATCTACTCCACCGAGTTCGCGGTCGAGCACAAGGATGACGACTCACCGCTGACCGCGGCCGACATGGCCGCCCACCACGCCCTGGTCGACGGACTCGCCGCACTGACGCCGACGCTGCCGCTCCTCTCAGAAGAGTCGGCGCATATTCCCTTCGAGGAGCGTCGGACCTGGAACCGCTACTGGCTGATCGACCCGCTCGACGGCACCCGCGAGTTCGTCAAGCGCAACGGCGAATTCACCGTCAATATCGCGCTCATCGACCACGGCCGACCGGTGCTCGGGCTGGTCTACGTTCCGGTCACCGGGGTCTGCTACTTCGCCGTCGCGGGCCAGGGCGCCTACCGGCGTGACGGCAACGGCCCTACCGAGGCGATCCACTGCCGCCCCCTCGGCCCCGGTCCGGTTGCCATCGCCGGCAGCCGATCGCACCCGAGCACGCAGCTCGAGGCCTTTCTCACCCGCGTCGGCCCACACGAGATCATGCGTATCGGCAGTTCGCTGAAGTCGTGCCTGGTGGCCGAAGGCCGCGCCGATCTCTATCCCCGGCTGGGCCTGACCTCGGAGTGGGACACCGCGGCCGCCCAGTGCATCGTCGAAGCGGCCGGCGGCCGCGTGACCGACACCCGGATGCGGCCGCTGCGATACAACACCAAGGAGTCCCTGCTCAATCCGCACTTCTTTGTTTCTGGGGACCCGAACGAGGACTGGTCACGGCACCTGGGCGAGGACGATTGAACTCGGCCAGGGCAACCCCCACTAAGATAATGGGGATCACCAGCGGAGAGATCGAATGGAAGTCATCGACAGCGTCGCGCTGAGCCTTGGAGCGGCCTGGGCCAGCGGTATCAACCTCTACGCTGCCCTGTTCATGCTCGGCTTCATGCACAGCGGTGGCTACATCGCCCTGCCGCCCGACCTGCAGGTCCTGGCCGACCCGCTGGTGCTGGCCGCGGCCGGTTTCATGTACTGCGTCGAGTTCTTTGCCGACAAGACGCCGGGCGTCGACAGCCTGTGGGACGGCATCCACACCTTCATCCGCATTCCCGCTGGCGCCCTGCTCGCCGCCGGGGCCATGGCCGAATTCGGCCCTGCCGCAGAGCTAGCCGGCCTGCTGGTCGGAGGCGGCCTGGCGGCCGGCGCCCACACCCTGAAGGCTGGCGGGCGTGTGCTGATCAACACCTCACCCGAGCCCTTCACCAACTGGGGCGCCTCGATCGGCGAGGACCTGCTGGTGATCGGCGGCCTCTGGGCCGCGCTCTACAATCCTTGGCTGTTCCTCGCCGTGCTGGTCGTGTTCATCATCCTGCTGGTGTGGCTGCTGCCGAAACTGCTGCGCGCCATCGGCATCATCTTTGCGCGCCTGCGCAGCTGGATTCGCGGCGAGCACCCCCCGCCTCCCGGTCAGCCACCTCCAACGCACGCCACCAGCGATCCACCGCTGCCGCCACCTGGCCAGCAATGACCGCGCTGGCGGTCGCTGCCGCCGACGCAAGCCTGAGTGAACCGGCGCGGCAGCTCGCCACGGAGTTGGGCCTCGCTTACGACCCTGATCCGGCAGCGGCCACCACCCTGCTACTGCGCCTCGATAGCACCGGCCTGATGCTGCAGGATCCTGCGAGCGGGGCCTCGCTACGCTGCGAGCTGACCACCGGACGTGCAGGCTACCGTCGCCAGCACGGTGGCGGCGTCAGGCAGGCGCTGGCGCGCGCCGTCGGCCTGCGTGGCGGTGCCCGACCATCGGTGCTCGACGCCACCGCCGGCCTCGGGCGCGACGGCTTCGAACTGGCCGGCCTCGGCTGCCACGTCACGCTGCTTGAACGCTCACCGGTGGTCCACGCCCTGCTGCGCGACGGCCTGGCACGGGCGCAAGCCTCGGCCGCTCCCACCTGTGGGCGCATCAACCTGCACCTCGCCGATGCCGCCGAAGTGCTCATCGGTCTGGCCGGGGACTCGGCCGGACAGCATCCCGACGTTGTCTACCTCGATCCGATGCACCCGCCCCGGGACAAGACCGCCCTGGTGCGCAAGGAGATGCGCCTGTTACGCGCCGCCGTCGGCGACGACGCCGATGCCGCGGCCCTGCTCGAACCGGCGCTGGTCGCGGCCCGCCAGCGCGTGGTGGTGAAACGGCCGCTGCGTGCCGAAGCGCTGGACGGCAGGCCACCCGACTGGTCCGTCAGCGGGCGCACCACCCGCTACGACGTCTACCGGGTCCCATCGTCCGACGCGGCGTAAGCGAATTCCTACAAAACTTTCAGCCGCGGCTGTCAGACTGGCGGCGAAATTGCGATCGCGTGTGGCTGCCGGGGCATGCAGGATGGCCTGCGCCAACATGGCAAGGAGGCCCACCCGTGACCCATTCCCTGTTCAAGCGAACCCGCCCCATCGACCTCGACCGTGAAATCGCCGACCTGCGCCAGACCCGCGCTGACCTGTCTCAGGAGCACGTCGAGGACCGCCAGGCCCTCGGCATGATGATCCGCAGTCGCGAACGCCTGCTGCGGCGGCTCAGCGCCGGCCTGCCTGCCGCCTGAGCGGCAGTCGGCGCCCCCGTCAGCGGTTCAACCTGGCCGGGTCAGCCCGGAGCAATCGACCCGCCACGGACCTCCAGGCCCGTCGAGCCGCACCGCCGTCAGCGCACCACCCCAGAGGCAACCGGTGTCGAGTGCGAGCAGATCCTCGCGGTCAACGTAGCCCAGTGCTGACCAGTGGCCGCAAACGATACGCTCGCCGGCACTGGCCCGCCCCGGCACCTCGAACCAGGGTAGGCATCCCGGCGGCTGGCTCCCCGGCGGCCCCTTGGAGCCCAGGACCAAGCGCCCATCACCGGTACAGAATCGCATTCGTGTCAGGCAGTTGGTGACGAAGCGCAGGCGTGCCCAGCCCTCCAGGTCAGCGTCCCAACGCTTCGGCTTATCGCCGTACATATGACCGAAATAGGCGTCGCGGTCACCATCACGCAGCACGGCCTCGACCTCGGACGCCAACTCGCGGGCGGTGGCGACCGACCACTGCGGCGGCAGTCCGGCATGCAGCATGGTCAGGCCAAGGCCGGAATCGTGGTGCAGCAGCGGCCGGCCCTGCAGCCAGGCGAGCAGTTCATCGCAATCGGGCGCGTCGAGTACCGCCTGCAGCGTGTCCTTGCGCTTCAGTGGCGACCTGCCGCGGGCGACGGCAAGCAGGTGGAGATCGTGGTTGCCGAGCACGGTCACTGCGCGGTCGCCCAGATCGCGGACCAGACGGAGTGTCGCCAGCGACTCTGGCCCGCGGTTGACCAGGTCACCGGTGAACCAGAGCGTGTCCGCAGCCGGGTCGAAGCGCAGGGCATCGAGCAGAGTCCGCAGCTCGTCGAAACAGCCCTGGACGTCGCCTATGGCATAGAGCGCCATGCCGCCTCTGTATCAGCAGGCAGCAGCGCGGTGAGCGTCGCGGATCGCCAGCCGTGCCGCCCCGAGCAGGCCGACCCGGTGCTCGGTGATGACCTTCAGCGGCAACCGCGCCACCAGTGCCGACATCGGCCCCTGTTCGCGGAACGCCTCGAGGAAGCCGCCGCGCATGGTCTCGACGATGCACGGCGCGATGCCACCGGCGATGTAGACCCCCCCGGTCGCCAGGCTGGCCAGGGCGAAGTGACCGGCCTGGGCCCCGTAGACGCGCCCGAACAGGGCCAGGGTGCGCACCGCGATCGGGTCGCTGCCGTTCAGCGCCCTGGTGGTGATGCCCTCGGCGGCGGCGTTGGGGCCGGGCCAGACGGTGGCGGGACGATCGGCTTCATGACTCTCGAAAAAGCGGTAGACGCGCGCCAGGCCGGGGCCGGAGAGGATGTGCTCGCAGGAGACCCGACCGAGGTCGGTGCGTAGCCACTGCCACAATTCGAGCTGCTCATCGTCGAGCGGGGCGAAGGCCACGTGACCGGCCTCCGAGGGCAGGCACCGCAACTGTTCGCCACGACCGACCAGGATGGCGTGACCCAGCCCGGTGCCGGCGCCGATCACGGCACGCGAGCCGCCCGGCTCCGGCTCTCCCGCCTGGAGGACGGTTCGGTGACCTATATCGACTTCGTCGACGCCGTAGGCCGCGGCGACGAAGTCGTTGACCAGCCGGCAGTTGCCGACCTGCAACCGCTCGGCGACCGCCTTGCTGTCGAGGGTCCAGGGCAGGTTGGTAACGTTGGCCACCTGGCGCCCGTCGCGGGTGGTCACCGGCCCGGCAACGGCAATGCAGGCGGTGCGCAATCCGTCGGTGTCGGCCTTCTCCAGGTAACGCTCGAGCAACGCCTCGAAGCTGTCGAACTCATCGCTGGCGTACCGCCGCTCGCACACCACCAGCGGCCATTCGCCACCGAGTTCGACCAGCTGAAGCAGGGTCTTGGTGCCCCCAAGATCGACGGCCAGTACCTTCATGCCCTCTCCGACGTCACATCCCGTCCCCCTATCCTGCCGGGCCGTATTCAACCCGGGCGGCGCGGACCACGAAGCATAACCCATCCACCGACCGCGCCCGCCCACATGGTGTTTCGCGGCCCCAGGGGAGGCGCGCTAGAATGGCGTGGGTGGACGACCCCGCCCCGCACCCGATTCCATACCCAAACTTCCGTTTACTCCAAGGACTATGATGGCCATCCCGTTTCGCGCCCTTACGGCGATCGCGCTGCTGCTGATCGCCGGCACCCTCGCTGCCGCCCCCCTGCCCGTCCCTACAGCACCCCAGCTGGGTGCCCGCAGCTGGTTGCTGCAGGACATGCACAGCGGCCGGGTGCTCGCCGATAAAGAGGCCGACCTACCGGTCGAGCCAGCAAGCATCACCAAGATCATGACCGTCTACGCCGTGCTGCACGAACTGCAAGCCGGGAACCTGGCCCTCACCGACCAGGTCACCATCAGCAAGAAGGCGTGGCGCATGGAGGGGTCACGGATGTTCATCGAGGTCGGCAAACAGGTGCCGGTCGAAGCACTGCTCAAGGGGGTGATCATCCAGTCCGGCAACGATGCCAGCGTCGCCCTGGCCGAGCACGTGGCCGGGGACGAGACCACCTTCGCCGCGCTGATGAATCGGCACGCGGATCGTCTCGGCATGACCGGGTCGAACTTCGTCAACAGCACCGGCCTGCCCGATCCGCAGCACATGACCACGGCACGCGACATTGCCATCGTGACGCGGGCGCTGATCCTCGAGTTCCCTGAGTACTACGCCTGGTTTGCCGAGCGCGAGATGACCTTCAACGGTATCAAGCAGCACAACCGCAACCGCCTGCTCTGGCGCGACACCTCGGTAGACGGGGTCAAGACCGGCCATACCAAGGCGGCCGGCTACTGCCTCGCTTCCTCGGCCGAACGTGACGGCATGCGCCTGGTCGCGGTGGTGCTCGGCGCCGACAGCGAGGAGGCTCGCGCCCAGCAGAGCCTGAGCCTGCTCAACTACGGCTTCCGTTTCTTCGAGACCCACCGTCTCTACCAGGCCGGCCAGACGGTCACCGAGGTGCGGCTGTGGAAGGGCGCGCAGGAGACCCTGCCGCTCGGCCTGGCCGGCAGCGACCTGTGGGTTACCGTGCCCCGCGGTCGCTACAAGCAATTGCAGCCGGGCATGGAGGTCGAGCGCCAGATCTCCGCCCCGGTCACCCGTGGCCAGGAATACGGCACCCTGTCGATACGCCTCGGCGACGAGGTAATCGCCACGGCCCCGCTGGTGGCACTGCAGCAGGTCGCCGAGGGCAGCCTGTGGCAGCAACTCAGCGACAGCGCGCGCCTGTGGTTCGAGTGAGGTAGCGGCATGGCCCAGCCTGAACAGAGCATCGGCTGGCTCGACGGCCGCCTGCTGCCACTGGACGAAATGCGCGTCCCGGTCCTCGACCGCGGTTTCCTGTTCGGCGACGGCGTCTACGAGGTGATCCCGGTCTACGGCGGCCACCCGTGCCGCATGGACGAACATCTCGACCGGCTCGCGGCCAGCCTCGCCGCGACCGCCATCCCCGACCCCCACGACCGTAACGGTTGGCGGCAGCTGCTAGGGCAGGTGACCGACGCCAACGGCGGCGGCGATCTCGCCCTCTACCTGCAGGTGACCCGCGGCGTGGCCCCGAAGCGTGACCATGCCATCGCTCCCGGACTGGTACCTACGGTCTTTGCCATGGCGATGCCGCTGCCGGAGCGTTCAACGGACTCGCAGCAGCGCTGCATCACCGCGGTCACACTGCCCGATACCCGCTGGGCCCACTGCCAGATCAAGGCGACCACGCTGCTCGCCAACGTGATGCAGAAACAGCAGGCGGCAGAACAGGGTGCCGGCGAGGCACTGCTGGTGCGCGACGGATTGGTGATCGAGGCGACCGCCAGCAACGTCTTCGCCGTGCTCGACGGCGTGCTGGTGACGCCACCGGTCGATCCCGGAATGCTGACTGGCGTCACCCGGGGCCTGGTATTGGAACTCGCCGCCGGCGCCGGCATCGAATACCGAGAGGCCAAGCTGCCGGCAGAGCACCTGCCCGTGGCGAGCGAAATCTGGGTCACCAGCTCCACCCGCGAAGTGAGCCCGGTGACGGAGCTCGATGGCCAACCGGTCGGCAATGGCCGTCCGGGACCACTGTGGCGAGATATCGACCGCCTCTACCAAGAGTACAAGGCCACTCTGGGAGCCGCCTGAGCCAAGCCCGCGATGAGCAGCGATGATGACACCCTGTTCGACTTCCCGTGCCGCTTTCCAATCAAGGCGATGGGTCGCGACGAGGACGACTTCGAGACCACCGTGGTCGGCATCGTGCGCCGTCACGTGCCTGATCTCGGCGAGGGGGCCGTCACCACCCAACCGAGCCGCAAAGGTCGCTTCGTCTCGGTCACGGTCACCTTCACCGCCACCAGCCGCGACCAGCTCGACGCCATCTACGCCGACCTGACCGCCCACGACCAGGTCCTAATGGCGCTGTGATCGACACTTCCGACCCCATCCTGCGTCGTCTCGGCCGACGGGATTACCTGCCGGTCTGGCAACAGATGCAGGCCTTTACCGACAACCGTGACACCGACACACCCGACGAACTCTGGCTGGTCGAGCATCCGCCGGTCTTCACCCAGGGCATGAACGGCAAACCGGAACACCTGCTCGACCCGGGCGACATCCCGGTGGTGCCGGTCGACCGCGGTGGCCAGGTGACCTACCACGGCCCCGGCCAGGTGGTCGCCTATCCGCTGCTCGACCTGCGTCGGCGCGGTCTCGGTGTGCGTGAACTGGTGCAACGTCTCGAGTTCGGTGTCATCGACCTGCTGGCCGGGTACGGCATCGAGGCGATCGGCCGCCGTGATGCCCCCGGGGTCTACGTCGACGGGCGCAAGATTGCCTCGCTCGGGCTGCGCGTGCGCCACGGCTGCAGCTATCACGGCCTCAGCCTGAACGTCGCCATGGACCTGGCGCCGTTCGAGCGCATCAACCCCTGCGGCTACCCGGGGCTCGAGGTGACGCGCACTGCCGACCTCGGTGGCCCCACGACCTGGGACGAGGCGGCGACCGCCCTGGTTCCCTACCTGTTGCGCCAGCTGGCGCGGCCCACGACACCCGTCGCCGCCATCGGCGATGAGGAGACCAACGCATGAGTGAGCGACCGGAATCCCCCGTCAAGCAGCGCGGCAGCGACAAGACCGCGCGCATCCCGGTCAAGGTCGACGCCACCCGGCCACGACTACGCAAGCCGGACTGGATTCGCGTACGCGTACCGGCCGGCGGCGAGGTCGAACGCCTGAAAGGAATCCTGCGCAAGCAGAAGCTGCACACCGTCTGCGAAGAAGCGGCCTGCCCCAACCTCGGCGAATGCTTCGGCAACGGCACCGCCACCTTCCTGGTCATGGGCGACATCTGCACCCGGCGCTGCCCGTTCTGCGACGTCGCCCACGGCAAGCCGCTGGCGCTCGACCCCGAAGAGCCGGCGCACCTGGCCGAGACGGTCAAGGCGATGGGACTGCGCTTCGTGGTCATCACCTCGGTCGACCGCGACGACCTCCGCGACGGCGGCGCCGATCACATCGCCGCCTGCGTACGCGCGGCGCGTGAAGCCGTCCCCGGCATCCACGTCGAGACCCTGGTACCTGATTTCCGCGGTCGCGAGTCGGTGGCGGTCGAACGCCTGCTGGCCGACCCGCCCGATGTCTTCAACCACAACCTCGAAACCGTGCCACGGCTCTACCGCGCCGCCCGCCCCGGTGCCGACTACGGCGGTTCGCTGAAGCTGCTAGAGGCGTTCGGCCAGGCGTGCCCCGACGTGCCGACCAAGTCGGGACTGATGGTCGGGCTCGGTGAGACGATCGAGGAGGTCGAGGAAGTTCTCGTGGACCTGCGTAGCCACGGCGTGCGCATGCTGACCGTCGGCCAGTACCTGCAACCGCGGGCCGGCAACCTCGCCGTCGAGCGCTACGTCACGCCGGAGGAGTTCGACCGCCTCGCCGAGCGCGCCAGGGAACTCGGCTTCGAAGCGGTCGCCAGCGGCCCGCTGGTGCGTTCCTCCTACCACGCCGAGCAGCAGGCGGCGCGGCTGGTCAACGAAGACTAGCAGGCTGTTGAAATTCTACTCAGCTGGCACGATCCAGCGTCAAAATTGACCTCAAAATGCTCACTTACTCCAGTAAACTGCGCTTTCTCGGCCAATTTTTCCTTGCCTCGCACTCACCTGAGCAAATTTCAACTGCCTGCTAGGTTCCAGTCACGCCTCGCCGCGTGCGGGGTAGTCGTTCTTGATGATGAAGTCGAGCGCCCCGAGGATCTCCTTGAAGTGGGTGCGGGCGAACGGCATGGTGTTGACCGAGCCCATGTAGAGCGTCCCGTCAGGGCGCACCGCGAACACCCCCGGCTCGCTGAACAGGTCCGGTTCGACGATACCGAGCGAGGTCTTGCCGCGGCTGGTCGAGACGTATAGGCCCCACTCCCGCGCTTTGTCGATCGTGAGGCCGTAACCGACCGGGAGGTTCTCCAGTCCCCAGTCGGCGACCGTCGCCTCGGCCCGTTCCAGGGTGTCGCTGCTCAGGGTCACCACGCTGACACCACGTTCGGCGAAATCACCGGCGAGGCGGTCGAATTCCTTGACGTAGGTCTTGCAGATCGGGCAGTGCTGGCCGCGATAGAAACAGATCAGGGTGAAATGTTCCGGTGCCTGGTCGGCGAGACGCCACTGCCCCCCTCCGACCAGCGGCACTTCGAGATCGGGCACGGGTTGTCTCGGCATCAGCTTGCTCATCAATCGTCTCCTGGAGTGGATCGGGGATCGCGGTGGCGGCTGCCGACCGGTGACTTCAAGCTTAGCCGCCGCCTCGATGATGACAAATGTTCCGAGTCAAACAGTCCCCATTGACCCGCGTGCGATCACTGCTCGTTCAGGACCACACCTTCGCCGGTCTTTCGAGGCGTCCCTCAGCATTGGGTCCCGCATCATCCAAGCCAGGTCTCCAGCGCCAGGGCAATGGTGGCGGCCCCATCTGGAGTCGGTCGGGTCGGGATTGGCAGGGCCCACAGATCGTTCAGGACCTCACCGAAATCGCCGCGCTCGACCTGGTCACGGCTCACCTCGATACAGCGGCCATGGCCGTGCAACCAGGCGAGCAGTGGTGCCGACTCGGGCCAGTCGGCACGCGGCAGGGCCAGCACCGGCACGCCGTGGCAGGCCGCCTCAGCGAACAGGCCATAGCCGG
This sequence comes from uncultured Gammaproteobacteria bacterium, assembly GCA_964195335.1. GTDB lineage: Bacteria > Pseudomonadota > Gammaproteobacteria > QNFN01 > QNFN01 > QNFN01. The sequence continues at coordinate 46,156 of CAXMPC010000091.1, forward strand.
GTTTGGCCAACAGGGCATCGCACGAGGCGAGCAGGTCGACGAACGGCATCCCGAGCGGCTCGAACGGGTGGATGTCGGCGCGGCTGATCTCCCAGTCGGATTGAACCAGCCAGTGCACTCCCGGCAATCTCGGCCACGCCACCATGGGCAATCGTGTCGGCATACCGCCAAGCGCCACCATGACCAGGCGATCCCCGTCGTCGAGTCCTAGCGCACGGCGTAACTCACCACGGCGGTCAGCGCCAAGCACTGCGATCGGTCCGACGTCGGTCACGTTACCGAGTTCGGGCATCGTCATCGCCGGCGCCGGCCGATAGAAGTGCTCCGCAGCGCCATAGGCCTCGAGGATCTGCGCGTTGACGCCACCCTCTTCCGGGCAGTAGGCGGCGTGGATCGCACCCCAGTGCAGCGAACAGACGGCGACCGCCGGGATGCCGGCGCGCGACGCGGCCGCCAACGCCAGGTAGGGGACGTCGGCGAGCAGCAGGTCCGGCCGTGCCCGACGCAGGCGCATGGCCGCCCATTCGATGCGGGCGGGCCAGTCACGGTGGAACGCACGGTAGGCACTGCAGCTCGCCTTCACGTCTACCGCCAGGGCGTCGACCATCACCATGCCGACATCCGCCGGGGCCGTGACATGCTCGAACGGTGGCGGCACGAAACGACGTTCGAGCAGAGCGCGCGGCAGCGCACTCTCGACCGTCAGTCGCAGGTTGGGGAACCGCTGGCGCAGGGCGGCAACGATTGGTGATGCCTGGGCTGCGTGACCGAAGCCGTGGGCCGACAGGGCGAGCCAGAGATGGGGCATGATCGGTCTCAGGGGGGCGTCAACTGCGCGGGGTCGACCCGCTCCATCAGGTAGCAGAGGCAGTCCTGGCGGATGATGCCGGTGTCCAGCGTCAGCATCGACGGCATCACCGGCTGCAGGGTTATCAGGCGACCTTCATCGACCGCGAAGTAGTCATCGGTAACGTCCTGTCCGAGCTCATCCCGCGCCACGACGCAGGCCCCGTTGTCGCAACGGACCCAGCCGAACTGGGTCCCAGTGGGCAGTTCACGGAAGTTGAGATGATCGAGATCGTGAACCAGGTGCAGCCCCTGCTCGGTCGTATCGAATCCGAACGGCACCCGTTCCGGAATCCTGACCACGGCGACGGTGTGGAACAGGTCCATGTCGTGAGCGGCCACCGGGTGTGCGGGAATCTCGGCCAGGTGCAGGCAGGCGTCGAGGAAACGCTCGGCATGATCGACCCCGAGCAGTTGCCCGACCTGGCCGCACTCGAGTGTCACCGCCGGGCAGAGCCCGGCCATGGCCATCGACTGCACACCGGTGGGCTGGATGAAGTAGACCACGGTGCGTCCGAACAGCGTCGCCAGTTGGAAAAAACTGTCGTCGACGCGGTTGACGCAGGCGTAGTGCGGATTGAGCCCGGTGTTGTTGTGCACGTCAACACTGGCGAACAGGCCACGCTGGCGCACGGTATCCACCACCTGCTGCATCATCCGCGCCTCGGCCGATTCACGGTCCTCACCGCCCGGCCAGATGCGATTGAAATCGGGCTGGTCTGTCAGCTGGCGCGCGCCCAGGCGGGCCGCCGCGACATTGCTGACGAACAGGGCCAGGCTGCGTGGCAGCGGCTGCTCGCTCCCGCCCGGCCGGTAACGGCGCAGCAACGACTGCACCGCGCGCAGCCCGGTGTCCTCGTTGCCGTGCTGCAGAACCGAGACGAACAGCGCCGGTTCACGCCGCCCCTCGAGGAGGTAGAGCGTCGGCCCCGGCAGCAGCCGGTGCAGGTCACGCGCGCCACAGTCAAGAAAACCGTCGGGGAGGCGGTCGGTAACGGTCAACATGTCACCAGCCCCACTCGTGCACCGGTCGGCCCGACGCCTGCCGCTCGAGGTAGGCGTTGGCCAGCACCCCGGCATCGGCGCCGTGACGCGCGACCCAGCCGCGCTGCCAGTCGGCGCCGGTGCGGCGACCACGAACCCGCGCCTCGATTACCTCGAGGTAGTCGTCGCGGTCAGCGTAGTCGACCTCGAGTTGCTCCAGCCCGCGCCGGGCCGCCGGCAGCAACTGTGCCGTGAACAGCTCAACTGCCGGACCGCTGCGGCCGTCGAACCAGGTCAACTCGGCCTCCAGGCCGTCGCGCGCGGCGGCATAAAAGTTGTTGTGCGTGGCACTGAACGGCAACCGGTCGACCAGTGGCACGTGCTCCCCAGCCAGGGTGTGGACCAGACCGAACAGCAACGCGGCATTGGCCAGGCAGTCGACCACTGTCGGCCCGGCCGGCAGCGCGCGGTGTTCGATGCGCAGCTGCGGACGGCCGTCCTCGGTGATGCCGATCAACGGTCGGTTCCAGCGCCAGATGGTGCCGTTGTGCAGGCAGACGTGATGCAGCGCCTCGACCGGGGTATCGCTCAGCACCGGCAGCATCACAGGGAAGTCGCGCCGGTTGCGCTCGAACAGTTCGAGAACCGACGTGTCGAGATAACCGTGGCCGAAGGTAACCCGTTGCGGCCCGCCCTCTGCCGAGACGTCGATCGCCTGTTCGAACAGCGGGATGCGGGTCTCGCTCCAGAGATCGTGGCCGAACAGGTAGGGCGAGTTGGCCGCGGCAGCGACCATCGGACCGCTCGCCGCCAGCACGGCATTGAACTCGCCGACGACCCGCCGCGGATCGGTCTCGAGATGGATCTGGAACGAGGTCGCGACCGACTCCAGCATCACGCCTTGGTGGCTCATCTCGAGGTGGTCGCGGCCGTCGATGTCGATCCGGCACGGGGCACCGCCACGCAGTCGCAACAGCTGGTCGTTGAGAGCACGGTAGCGGTGCTGGTCGGTCATGTTGCCGAGCACCAGGTCCTGTTCGGAGGCGGTCGGCAGGATGCCGATCATCGCCAGGCGGGTATCGAGTGATGCGGCCGCGCGATCGCACGCCGTCCAGGTCGCTTCCAGCTCCTTGTGCAGGCGCCGCAGCCCGCCACCGGCGATCGCCTGCGGGGCCCCGTTGAGCTCGACGTTGAAGCGGGCCAGCTCGGGCACCACCAAGGGGTCGCCGAGTCGCTCGAGCAGCGCCTCGTTCAGCGGCGCCGGCCGCGCGGTGGGGTCGACCAGCCACGCCTCCAGTTCGAAACCACCGACCCGGTCGGCGGCGTGGAAGCGGTCACCGTCAAGGGTCCGGCCGAGCAGCGCCGTCTCCTCCTCGAGCCGGCGGGAGAAGGCAAGAAAATCCGCCGGGCTGAATTCGGAGGTGTCTATCTCTTGGCCCATCAGTGCCCCTCAGTCGGCCGTGCTGGCCAGCACCTGTTCCAGCGCCTGAAGCCGTTCCGGGGTGCCGACGTCGACCCAGCGACCGCCCCAGTGCTCGCCTCCGATCGCATCCCGCGCGATGGCCTCGTGCAACAGCGGGGCCAGCGGGAAACGCCCGGGCCGGCAATCGGCGAACAGCGCCGGATCGTACACCCCGATACCACTGTAGGTCAGGCCGGCACCGTCGCGCTCGCGGACGCGTCCGTCGGCCAGAGCAAAATCTCCATCGGGGCGGTGCTCCGGGTTGTCGACCAGCACCAGGTGGGCGAGTCCGGCGGGGCGTCGCGGCAGGCGTGCGTAGGGGAAATCGCTCCAGACGTCGCCGTTGACGACGACGAATGGCTCCGTGCCGAGCAACGGCAACGCCTGCAGGATGCCACCGCCGGTCTCGAGTGCCCCCTCCGGCTCGGCCGAGTAGCGGATCGACGCGCCGTGGTCGCGGCCGTCTCCGAGTGCCTGCTCGATACGGTCGCCAAGGTGAGCGTGGTTGATGACGATCTCGGTGATGCCGGCAGCGACCAGCGCGGTCAGGTGGTGGGCGATCAACGGCCGGCCGGCGACCGGCAGCAACGGCTTGGGCACGGTGTCAGTCAGCGGCCGCATCCGCTCGCCGCGGCCGGCCGCCAGGATCATCGCCCTCACCGGCTGGCTGCCTCTGGAACCTCGTCGAGCGACGGCAGCCCGGTCAACAGATCGTGCAACTCGGCCAGCTCGGGGTAGCTGGCGGCTACTTCGACGGCGTACTCGAGCACACGTGGGAGATCAGCGAGGTAGCCCGGCTTGCCGTCGCGGTGCCAGAGCCGGGCGAAGATGCCGAGCACCTTGAGGTGGCGCTGCAGCCCCATGAGATCGAACCAGCGCAGGAAGCGTGCCTCGTCCCGCTCGCGCAGGACGCCGGACTGCAACGCAAGCTCGTGATAACCGAGCGCCCACGACTCGATCCGTTGGCGAGGCCAGCGAACGTAGCAGTCGCGCAGCAGCGAGACCAGATCGTAGGTGACCGGCCCGACCACGGCATCCTGGAAGTCGAGGATTCCGGGATTGTTCTGCTCGACGCGCATCAGGTTGCGCGAGTGGTAGTCGCGGTGGACGGTCACCTGCGGCTGCTCCAGTGCCGAGGCGATCAGCAGTTCGAAGGCGGCGTCGATAACCGCGTGCTCGCCCTTGGTCGGGGCGCGCCCGAGGTGGCGCTCGAGGAACCACTCGGGAAACAACCTGAGCTCGGCCAGCAGGCGGTCGCGATCGTAGGGCGGCAGGGCGGTATCAGCCAGCGGACCGTGCGCCTGCAAGACCAGCAGCGCGCCAAGGGCATCGCCGTAAAGACGCTCGACGCTGGTCTCATCGAGGACGTCGAGGTAGAGGGTCGAGCCGAGATCACTTACCAGCAGGAAGCCCAGGTCGAGGTCGGCGGCATGGATCACGGGCACATTGAGGCCGATCTCGTGCAGCGCACGTGCCACGGCGACAAATGGGCGACTGTCCTCTTGCTCCGGTGGGGCATCGACCGCGATCGCCGTCCCGCCGGCGTGCTGGACGCGAAAGTAACGCCGGAAGCTGGCGTCGGTCGAGGCCGGTACCAGGCTGATTTCACCGAATCCAGCGATTTGTTGCAGCCAGTGTCGGAGTTGCTCGAGTCGTTGCGTCATGATGATTGGAATGTAGCGTGGAAGCACGTCTGGTGGGCAGGTAGAATGGCCCTTCGCGTCATTCTATGCGGCATTCGCCACCATGAGAACCAAGCCCGGCCCAAGCCGCTACGCGCACCTGTCGCTGCTCTCGCTGCTGCTCGCCCCGGTCACCTTTGCCGGCTCCGGGGAGTGTGTCGACCCCACCGATCCCGCCTGCCGGCCGCAGAGCGGCTGGACCCTGTGCCGGGCCCCACTCGCCTCGCCGGTGACGCGCCCGACGGCCGAGGAGCGTCTGCGCGCTGAGTTGCTGATCGACGCCGGCCGGGCCGAGTATTTCGCCGGCACGCGGGCCGAGCTCGGCGATGGTTTCCAGATGACGCGTCTCGACCAGGTGCTGCAAGCCGACCGGGGCAGCTACGACAGTGACAGCGGCACCTTCCACGCCGTCGGGGATGTCTACTACCGCGAGGCTGGTGTCGCACTGACCGGGACCGAACTCGAACTCGCGATCGAATCGGGCGCCGGCCGGGTCGAGGCGACGCGTTACGCGCTGGTCGAGCAGCACGCCCGCGGCTCTGCCGACCGTGCCACCTGGAACGGTGCCGGCGACGCCGCGCTCGAACGCGCAACCTACACCACCTGCGACCCCGGTGACGGCAGCTGGCTGCTGAGCGCGTCGCGCATCGACCTCGATTTCGACGAAGGACTCGGCGAGGCCGAGCAGGCGGTGCTGCGACTCAAGGGTGTCCCGGTACTCTACACGCCGTGGATCCAGTTCCCGATCGACGACCGTCGTCGCAGCGGCTTGTTGATGCCGAGCATCGGCAACTCCAAAAACAACGGTTTCGAGCTGGCCGTTCCCTGGTACTGGAACATCGCCCCCAACCGCGACGCCACCATCACCCCGCGCCTGCTGAGCAAACGCGGGCTGCAACTGGCCACCGAATACCGTTACCTCTACCAGTCTGACGACAACCCGGCCTCCCGGCAGGAGGGGCTGGTCGATTTCGAGATCCTGCCCGGCGATGACATCTACGGTGACGACCGTCTAGGACTCCGGGTGGTCCACGAGGGGCGGCCGTGGGTCGGCTGGCAGGTAGGTGTCGACGCCGGCGTCGTCTCCGACAAGGACTACCTGCGCGACCTCGGCGGCGACCTGGCGGCAACCAATACCAACTACGTCGACCGGCGCGGCTACGTCTCCGTTACCCGCTCCGACTGGGCCTTTCTAGGCCAGGTCAACTACCTGCAGCCACTGGTCGAATTCCAGCCCTACCAGGCCCTGCCGCAGCTGCTGTTCGACTACACCCCCTACACCGAAGGGCCAATTCGCTACGGTCTCGACAGCGAGCTGGTCCATTACGACCGCTCCACCCTCGCCGGGGGTTTCGTCCCGGTGACCGGGACCCGGTTCGACCTCAAACCCTGGCTCAGCGCCCCGGTCGACCGATCCTGGGGCTACCTCGATCCGCGCCTGGCGGTGCGCTACACCGGCTACGCGCTCGACGACCAGTTCGCCGCCAGCGACTCCCGGCCGGGGCGGACCCTGCCGCAGGCGACCCTGGACGGCGGGTTGTTCTTCGACCGTTCGGCCTTCGGTGGACGCTTCCGCCAGACCCTGGAACCGAGGTTCTACTACCTCTACACCCCCTACGAGGACCAGGACGATCTGGTCCGTAACAGCAACGGGCAGAGCGTGGTGTTCGACAGCACGTTGCCGCTGTTCGAGTGGAGTTCGCTGTTCCGTGACAACCGCTTCAGCGGCGCCGACCGGGTCGGCGACGCCAACCAGGTGAGCCTGGCCGTCTCCTCGCGCATGGTCGACGACGACAGCGGCGTCGAGCATGCCCGCTTCGACCTCGGCCAGACTCTCTACTTCCGAGACCGCGAGGTGACCCTTCCGGGTCAGCCGGTGGAGACCGAATCCTCCTCACCGATCATCGGCCGGATACGCGCCAGCCTAGATCACAACGTCGGTGTCAGCGGCAGCCTGACCTGGAACCCGCACACGGAACACACCGACCTCGGCACGCTGAGCCTGAGCTACCAGCCGGACCTGGTCCGCCTGCTCCACCTCACCTACCGCAACAACGGCGACGACATCGAGCAGACCGACTTTGGAATCAGCTGGCCGCTGGGCGCGCAATGGCAGGGGGTCGGCCGCTGGGTCTACTCGCTGCGAGACAAGACCAACCTCGAAACGTTCGCGGGTTTCGAGTATAAGAGCTGCTGCTGGGCGGCACGCTTGGTGCTGCGCGAGTTCGTCCGGGACACGCTGTTCCCGGATGACAAGGAACTCGCGGTGATGTTCCAGCTCGAGCTCTCGGGCCTGGCCCGGATCGGCGACGACATCACCGGCTTCCTTAGCGGTACTCTGCCTGGCTACACCAAGCCGAGGCTGTGACGAAACCACGGCCCGCAACTTCGACACCGAGATTGCCCATGAAGCTGCTTCGCAGACACCTCTTCCTCCCGGCCGCAGTCCTGCTGCTGGCCGCCGCCGTCCAGGCCGCACCGGAATCGATCGATCGGATCGTCGCGGTCGTCAACGACAACGTCCTCACCCAGAGCGAGCTCAACGACCGCACGAAGTTGGTCACGGTCCAGCTGTCAAAGCAGAACACCAGCCTGCCCCCGCGGCAGGTGCTCGAACGGCAGGTACTCGAACGCATGGTGCTCGAGGAGTTGCAGATGCAGATGGCCGCCAAGACCGGGGTGATCGTCGACGACATCGAACTGAACAATTCCATGCGCGAGATCGCCCGGCGCAATGACATGAACCTGATCCAGTTCCGCCAGATGATCGAAAAGGACGGCTACAGCTTCAACCGCCTGCGCGAAGACATCCGTGTCGACATGACCACCGCGCGACTGCGTGAGCGCCAGATCAACAACCGCGTCAGCATCACCGACCAGGAGGTCGACAACCTGCTCGCCCGCGAGGCCCAGCTCGGTGACCAGAAGACCGAGTACCTGCTCGGCCACATCCTGGTCGCACTGCCCGAGGCGGCGGACCCGCGCCAGATCCGGGCTGCCCGCGAGGAGGTCGAGGGCATCGCCGCCACACTGGCAGAAGGTGCCGACTTTGCCCAGACCGCCCTTGCCAAATCCGACGGCCAGCAGGCGCTCGCCGGTGGCGACCTCGGCTGGCGTAACGCCAACCAGATCCCGCGGCTGTTCGTCGACACCGTGATCAACATGGAAGTCGGTGCGGTGAGCGACCCGATCCGCAGTCCCAGTGGTTTCCACCTGGTCAAGGTGGCCGACCGGCGCGGCGAGTCCAAGCAGTACATCACCCAGACCCGCGTCCGCCACATCCTGATGGCGACGACGGCGGTAGTTTCCGCCACCGAGACCCGGCTACGTGTCGAGCGCCTGCGCGACCGCATCGCCAACGGCGAGGACTTCGGCGAACTGGCCCGGGCCAACTCGATCGACTCGCTCAGCGCCGCCGAAGGCGGCGAGCTCGGCTGGGTCAGCCCGGGCGACCTGGTACCGCAGTTCGAAAAGGCAATGGACGCCCTTCCGATCAACGGCCTCAGCAGCCCGGTCCAGACCCAGTTCGGCTGGCACCTGATCCAGGTTCTCGAGCGACGCCAGCGCGATGTGACCGATGAGGTCAAGCGCAACCAGGCACGCATGGCCCTGTTCCGGCGCAAGGTCGAGGAGGAAACCGAGCTCTGGGCCCGGCGCCTGCGTGACGAGGCCTACGTGGACATCCGCCTGGGCGAGGAGTGAACACGGCCACTGTCCGGCGTCTCGCGCTCACCCCGGGCGAGCCGGGCGGTGTCGGTCCCGAGCTCTGCGCCCGCATCGCCCAGCGTGACTGGCCGGCCGAGCTGGTCGCTTTCGCCGACCCCGACCTGCTACGCGAGCGTGCCACGCGACTCGAGTTGCCGCTCGAACTGACCGAGTACCACAGCGACACTCCGCCCGCACCTCAGCGTAGCGGCACGCTGACCGTCGCGCCGCTGCCGCTCGCCGCACCGACCCAACCAGGCCGACTCGACCCGGCCAATGCAGCCTACGTCCTCGACAGCCTGCGCCGGGCCACTGCGGCTTGCCTCGCCGGCGAGGTCGCCGGCCTGGTTACCGGCCCGGTGCACAAGGGGGTGATCAACGAGGCCGGTATCGCCTTCACCGGCCACACCGAGTTCCTCGCCGACCTGGCCGGTGGCCACCCGGTGATGATGCTCGCCTGCCCGGGCCTGCGGGTCGCGCTGGCCACCACCCATCTGCCGCTGGCCGAGGTGCCGAGTAGGCTTGACGCGGTGACGCTGGAACGGGTCATCCGCGTGCTGGTCACCGACCTCTCCTCCCGCTTCGGCTGTTCGAACCCACGTGTGCTGGTCTGTGGCCTCAACCCTCACGCCGGCGAGGGTGGGCATCTCGGGCGCGAGGAGATCGAGATGATCGCGCCGTTGCTGGCGCGCCTGCGAGACGAAGGGATGGCGCTGGTCGGACCGCTGCCGGCCGACACCGCGTTCACCCCGATTGCACTCGACGGCGCCGACGCAGTCCTGGCGATGTATCACGACCAGGGACTGCCGGTGCTCAAACACCTCGGCTTCGGTCACGCCGTCAACATCACCCTCGGCCTGCCGATCGTGCGCACCTCGGTCGACCACGGCACCGCACTCGACCTTGCCGGCACCGGCATGGCCGATCCCGGCAGCCTGGTGGCCGCGATTGAGACCGCGCTCGAGCTGACAGCGAGTCGCGCATGAGCATGACCGGCCACCGGCCGCGCAAGCGCTTCGGCCAGAATTTCCTGCGTGACAGGGCGATCATTGACCGCATCGTCACGGCCATCGCCCCCCGACCCGACGATCGCCTGGTCGAGATCGGGCCCGGCGAAGGCGCCCTGACCGGGCCGCTGCTGGAGGCGGCAGGCTCACTCGCAGCCATCGAACTCGACCGCGACCTGGTGGCCCGGTTGCACACCCGCTTTCCTCCCGGATCGGGACTGGAGCTGATCGACGGTGACGCCCTCACCTACGATTTCCGCGCCCTCGCCGGCGGCAGGCGGCTGCGCCTGGTCGGCAACCTGCCCTACAACATCTCCACGCCGCTGCTGTTCCACCTGTTCGATCAGCTCGACAGCGTGGCCGACATGCACTTCATGCTGCAGCGGGAGGTGGTCGATCGCCTCGCCGCCGGGCCGGGGAGCAAGACCTACGGCCGATTGTCGGTGATGGCCCAGTTGGTCTGCCGGGTGACGCCACTGCTGCAGGTGCCGCCGCGCGCGTTCCGCCCGTCGCCGAAGGTCGATTCCACCGTGGTCCGGCTGGAACCGCATGCACGACCGCCGGTTGCGATCGACGACCCGGCACGGTTTGCCCTGCTGGTGGCCGCCGCCTTCGCCCAGCGGCGCAAGACTCTGCGTAACAGCCTCCGCGACCATCTCGACGCCGGGGCCATCGCCGGGTGTGACATCGACCCGGTGCGGCGTCCAGAGACGCTGACGCTGGCCGAGTTCGCCCGCCTCGCAAACCTGCCGCACATGACTCCTTGCGCGAGCCCGGACCAAGGAGTAAGTAAAGGGTAGAAACACACTGCTTACTGGAGCGCAAAGAACATGGCCGTTCGTGGCAAAGCTGTAACGTTGAACGCGAATCTCGAGTTCATGAGCGGTCGCATGCTGCGCGGCTACGTCAAGTCGCTGAGCCCGACCTCGGCCGGGTTCAACAGCGGCGACTTCAACAAGTACCGCTCCGATCCGCCGAAACCGGGGGAAATGGCCAATATCACGATGACCTACACCCGCAACAGCGCGCCTTTCGACATCAAGCTCGGCTGCAGCCTGGTGCAGCTCATGGGCACCAGGGCCACCATGGCACTCAACCAGGGCGACATGACCAACACCGACCGCAAGGCGATGAAGAAAATCATCGAAATGCAGATCTCCGAGATCGGCATCGACGACGGCCCCACGGGCTAGCCACCGACACCACTTCACCTCCGCTTCAGGAAACCGCCGCGTCCGCCGCCGCCAGCGCGGCCAGGTTGACCGTGCCCCGGGTGGTCACTGTCCGGTTGAGGATATGCACCGGCCTGGCCATGCCGAGCAGGATCGGACCGACCGAAACCCCGTTGGCGAGCACCTTGAGCGCATTGAATGTGATATTCGCCGCGTCGAGGTTGGGCATGATCAGCAGGTTGGCCTGGCCGGTGAGTTGCGACTTCGGGAAGCTGCGCCGGCGCACCTCTTCCGACAACGCGGCGTCGGTCTGCATCTCGCCGTCGATCATCAGCTCCGGGTCACGCTCACGCACGACCCGCAGGGCCGCACGCAGTCGCTGGGCCGATGGGTTGTCGTAGGTGCCGAAGTTCGAGTGCGACACCAGCGCCACCTTCGGCGTGATACCGAAACGGCGCACTTCGGTCGATGCCAGCAGGATGATCTCGACCAGCTCGTCGACATCGGGCTCGTAGTTGATGTAGGTGTCGGCGATAAAGAAGGTGCCTTTGTCGGTGATCAGCAGTTGCATCGCCGCGGTGATATGAGCCTTTTCACGCAGGCCGATGATATCGACCACGTGGCGGTGGTGGTCGAGCGCCGCCCCGACCGGACCGGCGATCATGGCATCGGCGACACCGTCACGTAGCAGCATGGCGCCGAGCGCGGTCGAGCTGCCGCGCAACACGCCCTCGGCGTCCGACGGCCAGACGCCACGCCGCCCCATCAGGTCATGGTAGGCCTCGGCCAGTTCCGAATAGTGGCCGTAGTGGGCCGGATCGATCAGCTCGAAATCACTGTCCGGGCGGATGCGCAGACCGAGTTCGAGGATCCTTGACAGCACCATTTCGCGACGGCCGATAACCAGGGGCGGCAGGGTGCGCTCCTCGAGCAGCGTCTGTACCGCGCGCAGCACCCGCTCATCCTCGCCGCCGGTGAACAGCAGCCGACGCGGATTTTCGCGGATCACCTGGAACACCTCTTTCATCGAGGCGCCAGAACGGTAGACGTGACGCATCAGCGACTCGTGATAGGCGTCGAAATCCTCGATCGGCCGGGTGGCGACACCACTCTCCATCGCCGCCTTCGCCACCGCTGGCGGAATCGCGGTGATCAGCCGTGGATCAAACGGCTTCGGGATGATGTACTCGGGACCGAAGGTGAGGGACTGGTTCCGGTAGGCACTGGCAACGACGTCGGAGACCTCGGCCATCGCCAGGTCGGCGATCGCCTCGACGCAGGCGATCTTCATCGCCTCGTTGATGGTCGTCGCACCGACGTCGAGGGCACCGCGGAAGATGAACGGGAAGCAGAGGACGTTGTTGATCTGGTTCGGGTAGTCCGAACGGCCGGTAGCGATGATGGCGTCGTGACGCACCGCCTTGACCTCCTCGGGCATGATCTCTGGCGTCGGGTTGGCCAGGGCAAAGATCAGCGGCTTGTCCGCCATCTTCGCCACGCTCTCGGGCTTGAGGACGTGCGGAGCGGACAGGCCGAGGAAGATGTCGGCGCCTACGATGACCTCGTCGAGGGTGCGCCGACCGTCGTCCGGGACGGCGTAACGTGCCTTGTACGGATCCATGTCCTCGACCCGTCCGTCGTAGATGACTCCTTTACGGTCGGTAAGAACGATGTGCTCCTTCTTCAGCCCCATCGCCACCAGCAGGTCGGTGCAGGCGAGCGCCGCGGCGCCGGCGCCGGAGACCACCAGGCGCACCGCCTCGATCGGCTTGTCCACGACGCGCAGGGCCCCGAGCACGCCGGCCGCGGTAGTGATCGCGGTGCCGTGCTGGTCATCGTGAAATACCGGGATCTTCATGCGCTCGCGTAGCGCCTTCTCGACAATGAAGCACTCCGGCGCCTTGATGTCCTCGAGGTTGATGGCACCGAAGGTCGGCTCGAGACCGGCAATGGTATCGACCAGTCGCTCGGGGTCTTTTTCTTCGACCTCGATGTCGAAGACGTCAATGCCGGCGAACTGCTTGAACAGTACCGCCTTGCCTTCCATGACCGGTTTGGAGGCGAGCGCACCGATGGCGCCGAGGCCAAGTACCGCGGTGCCGTTGGTGATGACGCCGACCAGGTTAGCGCGCGCGGTGTAGTCGCTCGCCGTCAGCGGATCGTCGACGATGGCCTCACAGGCGTAGGCGACGCCGGGCGAGTAGGCCAGCGCCAGGTCGCGCTGGTTCGCCAGTGGCTTGGTGGCGTGGATACCCAGCTTGCCGGGCTTCGGGTAGCGGTGGTAGTGCAGCGCACTCTCGCGCAGGTCTTTGCTCATCGTCTCTCTCGCCGGTCGTGTGGGTCGGGCCAGGGTTGGCCGAACAAATTGTGTATACAAGCGTCATGCCAAAATGGCATTCATCATCCTCCCATATAGATGCTAGACCGCATTCACCGCCCGTGCGCCGCGACGTCCGGACTCCGGCCGCCCGCCAGGCGCAGGGCGGCGGTTTTCCGCCCATCCGGGCCGGCGCATGAGCTAGTCTGGAACCAGACGGTGGCATCACCGTCCAAACAAGCATGTACCCCGAGGAACTCGCCATGCGCCTATCGCCAGCTGCCCGCCTGCTGCTGCTCGGCGCCGCGCTGTTTGCACTTTCCATGGCCACCGCCCAGACCGCCGAACCGAAACGCGGCACCTTCAGCGGTGCCAGGGAGACGGTCTACCCAGACTGGTTCAAGGCCAGCTTCCTCGATTTCGAGGAGGACATCGCCGAGGCCGCTGCCGCAGGGCGCCGCTACCTGCTGTTCGTCCACCAGGACGGCTGCCCTTACTGCAACCGCATGGTCGAGGTGAACCTGGCCCAGAAGGACATCGAGGAGACCATGCGCAAGCACCTCGATGTCGTCGAGTTGAACATGTGGGGTGACCGCGATGTGGTCACCGTCGACGGCCAGTCGTTCACCGAAAAGAACTTCGCCCGCGCCCTGAAGGTCCAGTTCACGCCGACCATGGTCTTTTTCGATGAACGGGGCCAGGTGGCGCTGCGTCTCAACGGCTACATCCCGCCGGCCGAGTTTCGCGTCGCCCTCGACTACGTCACCCAGCACAAGGAGCGGGAGCTGAGCTACCGCGACTACGTCGCCCGGCGCGCCCCGGTCGCCGCGGCCTCGGAACTCAACCCGGAACCGTTCTTTGCCTCACCGCCAGTGGATCTGACCGGTGCCGGCGGCAAACCTCTGGCGGTCTTCTTCGAGCAGGCCGACTGCCCCAACTGCGACCTCCTGCACCGCGAGGTGCTAGCCGCCGCCATGACTCGTGCCGAACTCGCCCCCTTCCACGCCGTCCAGCTCGACATGTGGTCGGACACACCGGTCGTCACACCGGACGGACACGCGACCACGGCACGCGACTGGGCCCGCGATCTCGGCGTCATCTACGCTCCGACGATCGTGCTGTTTGCCGCCGATGGCAGCGAAGTGATCCGCTCGGAGGCGTGGTTCAAGACCTTCCACACGGCGTCGATCCTGGCCTACGTCAGCGATGGCGGTTACCGTGACGAGCCGAGCTTCCAGCGCTATATCACGCTACGCGCGGAGCACTTCCAGGAACAGGGGATCGATGTCGACCTCTGGCGCTAGGCTCACTTCCATGGGGTGACCGGAACCGGACCGGCACTATACTGGTGGGCACCGATCCATGGATGAATCGAGAGGCAAGGACGCATGGACTACGAACTGGTCAGTTTCAAGATCTGTCCGTTCGTGCAGCGCTCGCGGATTACGCTGCTGCACAAACGGATCCCGCATACCGTCACCTACATCGACCTGAAGACACCACCGGCGTGGTTCGCGGAGGTTTCACCTCTGGGTAAGGTCCCGCTGTTGCGCGTCGATGACAGCACGGTGCTGTTCGAATCAGCGGTGATCAACGAGTTCATCGACGAGACGACGACACCCCCATTGCACCCGGCCAACCCGCTGACACGGGCGCATAACCGTGCCTGGATCGCCTACGCCTCCGAGTTGCAGGGGAGCCTTTTCCATCTGGCCATGGCTGCCACCAGGGAAAAGTTCGATACGGCGCGGTCACG
>CAXMPC010000092.1:0-9217 GCA_964195335.1 uncultured Gammaproteobacteria bacterium
ACGTGACCGTCTCCTGTGGCCACGCGACCCTGGAAGATGAGAAGGAGTCGAGCGCAGCACTGTTCGAGCGTGCCGACCAGGCCCTCTACCAGGCCAAGCGCAGCGGCCGCGACCGGGTCTGCGTCGGCTGAACAACGTCGCGGCCTAGTGGGCCATGCGTGAAGTTCGGCAACTTAGGAGCACAGCCAAAAAGGGTACATCAAGGCGGAAAAGTGCAGGAATAGTGGGCCTATTCCAAGCTTTTCCAACGCAGAGATACGCCTTTTGGCGAAGCGAGCAGTAACTGAACTTTGCGCATGGCCCACTAGCCCTCGACGAGGTGACTGCGTACCACCACCGACTCGTGCAACGTGCGGTGCACCGGACAGCGGTCGGCGATCTCCAACAGGCGCTGGCGTTGCTCGGCATCGAGATCGCCCTCGAGGGTGATCTCGCGCTCGATCACGTCGATCCGGGCATTCTCCTGCGGGCAGTCTTCGCAATCCCTGGCGTGCACCTTGGCGTGCTCGAGCCTGACCAGCACTCCTGATAGCGGCAATTTCTTGCGCTCGGCATACAGGCGCAGGGTCATTGCCGTGCAGGCACCGAGGGCGGCGTTGAGCAGCTGGTAGGGACTCGGCCCCTGGTCACAGCCACCGAGTTCGACCGGTTCGTCCGCCACCAGCGGGTGGCCGCCGGCATCGATGTCGCTGACGAAACCCTGCGCCCCGATGCGCACCAGGACCCGCTCCTCGCCCGTGGTCTCTTCACGCCACTTCGGCCCCAGGGCATCGACGTACTTGCTCGCCCAGGCCGCGGTGACGGTGCCGATGTACTCGGCGTCGGCCTCGCGGCTCACCAGGTGGTCGGCGTCATCGAGCGAAACGAAGCTCTTCGGGTGCAGCGCCGACTGGTAGATCTGCGCCGCGTTGTCGATGGCGACCGTGGCATCGACCGGAGAGTGGAAGACCAGCAGCGCCCGATCTATACGGTGGATGGCGTCGTGCATCCGCTGCCCGGCGAGGTCGTCGAGCAGCGTCTGGCGGATGCAGAACGGACGCCCGCCTAGATTAACCTCGGCTTCACCATCTTTCTCGATCTTGGCCCTATGTTCCTCGAAATGGTGGATAACGTGCGCTGCATCGCAGGGAGCGCCAATGGTTGCAACGGCCCGCACCGACGGCAGTTGGCCGGCCGCGGCGAGCACCGCGGTACCGCCAAGTGAGTGACCGACCAGGATCTGTGGCGCGGCATACTCGGTCTCCAGGTAACGGGCAGCGGCAACCAGGTCGTCAACGTTGGAGGAGAAGGTGGTCGCGGCGAACTCCCCTTCGCTGGCACCGAGGCCGGTGAAGTCGAAGCGCAGCACCGCGATGCAGCGTGCCGTCAGGGCACGGCTGATGTGACGCAACGCCTTGAGGTCCTTGCCGCAGGTGAAGCAGTGGGCGAAGAGGGCGTAGGCGCGCGGCGTGCCGGAGACCGGCAGATCGAGGCTGGCGGCAAGGCGCTCGCCACGCGCGTTTTCGAAGGTCAGGGCACGACTGGTCATCGGCTCACTCCGTGGGGCCCGTCAACGCTCGTCAGGGCCTAGCAGCTGAAAAGGAATACGGCGAACAGCCCGTCGGGATCGGTCCACTCGCGCCACGGCCTGAAGCCGGCCGCAACGGCGAGGTCACCGAAACCCTCGCGGGTGTACTTGTAGGCGTTCTCGGTGTGGATGCTCTCACCGGCAGTGAAAGCGAAGCTCTCGTCACCGACCGAGATCTGCTGACCGTCGCGACTGACCAGGTGCATCTCGACCCGGCCTGCGTCGCGATTGAAGCAGGCGCGATGGTCGAAGGTGTCGAGGTCAAAATCGGCATCGAGCTCACGATTGATCCGCGCCAGGATGTTCAGGTTGAACGCCGCGGTCACCCCCTGCACGTCGTCGTAGGCGGCCGTCAGCCTGGCCTCGTCCTTGAGCAGGTCGGCACCGATCAACAGGGCGCCGCCCGGCCCGGCCAGGCCGGCAAGGCGTTCGAGCAGGGCGGTGGCCGCCGGTGGATCGAAGTTGCCGATGCTCGAGCCCGGGAAAAAGGCCACCCGCCGTCCGCCCTGCGGCAACTCGGGCAGCGCCAGCGGACGCGAGAAATCGGCGCAGACGGCGTGAATCGCCACCTCGGGATAGTCCGTGGCCAGTCCCTCGGCGGCACTGAACAGGTGCTGGCGGGCGATGTCGATCGGGATGTAGGCCAGGGCATCGATGACGTCGAGCAACAACCGCGCCTTGATCCCGTTGCCGCCTCCAGGCTCGATCAGCACCGCGTCGGGGCCGAGCAGTTCGGCCAGTTCGGCGCGGCAACCACGCAGGATGCCGATCTCGGTGCGCGTCGGGTAGTACTCGGGCAGCGCAGTGATGGCGTCGAACAGCCGGCTGCCGTGACTGTCGT
The DNA here is from genome assembly GCA_964195335.1 of uncultured Gammaproteobacteria bacterium. Taxonomy (GTDB): domain Bacteria; phylum Pseudomonadota; class Gammaproteobacteria; order QNFN01; family QNFN01; genus QNFN01. The sequence goes on from CAXMPC010000092.1 coordinate 2,409, forward strand.
AGAAGAGCTTGGGCGTCAGCCGCTTGGGCTGCGCGCCGAGACCGGCGAGTACCTCCCGGCGCAGGTCGGCAACCGGCGGGTGAAGGTCATGCAGCACCGGCTCGCCCATCACTGCGCCAACCGGATGCCGGTGAACTGCCAGCGCTCGTGCGGGTAGAAAAAGTTGCGGTAGGTCGATCGCAGGTGGCCTGGCGGCGTCACGCACGAGCCGCCGCGCAGCACCTGCTGGCTGCACATGAACTTGCCGTTGTACTCACCGATCGCCCCGGACGGGAGGACGTAGCCCGGGTAGGCGTTGTAGGCGCTGGCGGTCCACTCCCAGACGTCGCCGATCAGCTTGGTCAGCTCACCACCGTCGTCACCTGCCACCGGCTGAAGGTGGCCGTCGGCGACCATGTTGCCAGCCAGCGGACGGCCGTCACTGGCCAGTTCCCACTCAGCTTCGGTCGGCAGCCGCGCCCCGGCCCAGCGGGCGTAGGCGTCGGCCTCGTAGTAGCTGACGTGAGTCACCGGGGCGTGGTCGTCGAGCGCTTGCACGCCACCGAGGGTGAACTCGTTCCAGCCATCGCCGTCACGTCGCCAGTGCAGCGGGGCCTGCCATCCTTCCTGGTTGATGGTGTACCAACCGTCGGCGAGCCAGAGCTCGGGCCGACGGTAGCCGTCGTCGGTGATGAAAGCGCGGTACTCGGCATTGGTCACCGGGTGGCGCGCCAGTCGGTAGCCGTCGGTCCAGAGGCGGTGGCGCGGGCGCTCGTTGTCGAAGGCGAAGGCGTCCCCGGTGTGGCCGATCTCGGCCAGGCCATCCTCGCGCTGCCACCATCCCGGCGCCGGCGGTTTGCCGGATGGCCGGGGCGGCGCATCGCGGTAAATCGGATCGAGCGGGTTGATGCTGAAGTTGAGCTTGATGTCGGTCAGCAACAGCTCCTGGTGCTGCTGCTCGTGGTGACAGCCGAGCTCGGTACGCACAGCAACGGCCGGCCAGTCATCGTCGCCGATCTGCGTGACCAGCCGGGTCATCGCCTCGTCGACATGCGCCCGGTAGGTCATCACCTCGGCCACCGTGGGTCGCGCCAGCAGGCCTCGCTCGGGCCGCGGATAGACCTTGCCGACCTGCTGGTAGTAGGAGTTGAAGAGGAACTCGTAGCCGTCGCGGAACGGGGCGTAACCCGAGAGGAAGGGCTTGAGCAGGAAGGTCTCAAAAAACCAGCTGACGTGGGCCAGGTGCCACTTGGGCGGGCTGGCGACGACCGCCGACTGGATGACGTGGTCCTCGATCTCGAGCGGCGCGCAAAGCGCTTCGCTCTGGGCGCGCACCATCCGGTAGCGGTCGAGGAGTCGCGCGTGGTCGTCGTACGAGGCGCTGGCTGGCTTGATCGCGTGCATGCTCCCTCCCGTAATGATCCGCTTCCCTGCGCCGTGCGTGGGTTCAGCTCGTCGAGTCCGGCGCCTGTTCTTTTGTCGCCGGGTCTTTACCACGGCGCCGGCCGTGGAAGCGCTCCACCCAGCGTAGTACGGCTACCGGCTGGTGCGCCCGGCGCCACTGGCCGGCGGCGTACTTGTTGGCCTCGGCCAGGGTCGGGTAGATGTGGATGGTGCCGAGGATCTTGTTCAGTCCGAGCTTGTGCTTCATCGCCAGCACGAACTCGGCGATCAGGTCGCCGGCGTGGGCGCCGACGATGGTCACGCCGAGGATCCGGTCCTTGCCCGGCGGGGTCAGCACCTTGACGAAACCGTGGTCCTCGTCGTCGGCGATGGCCCGGTCGAGGTCGTCGAAGCCGTAGCGGGTCACCTCGTAGCGGATGCCACGCTCTTTCGCCTCCTGCTCGCTGAGGCCGACACGTGCCACCTCGGGGTCGGTGAAGGTCGCCCACGGGATCACCGAATAGTCGACACGGAAGCTCTTGAACGGGCTGAACAGGGCGTTGACCGCCGCGTACCACGCCTGGTGGGCGGCGGTATGGGTGAACTGGTAGGGCCCGGTGACGTCGCCGACGACGTAGATGTTCGGGTAGTTGGTGCGCAGGAACGGGTCAGCCTCGACCGTTCCGCGCGGGGTCAGCGCGACGCCGAGCTTCTCGAGGCCGAAACCGGTGACGTTGGCCTGGCGGCCGAGCGCCAGCAACAGGGTATCGAACTCGACCCGCACCTCGTCGCCGTCGTGCTCGCAGACCAGCACCTTGCGCCCGTCCTCGACTTCCACGCGTCGCGTGTGATGGCCGGTCAGAACGTTGATCCCCTCGGCGCGGAAGCGCTTTTCGATCAGCTCGGCGACGTCGTCGTCCTCGCGCGGCATCAGCCGCCGGCGCTGCACCTGGGTCACCTCGGCGCCGAGGCGCTGGAATGCCTGCGCCAGCTCGCAGCCGATCGGACCGCCGCCGAGCACCACCAGCCGGCCCGGGTTCTCACGCAGGCTCCAGACCGTGTCCGAGGTCAGGTGGTTGACCTGCTCCAGCCCCGGCAGGTCGGGGACCTGCGGCCGGGCGCCGGTGGCGACGACGATATTGCGGGTGGTCAGAACGCGGCCGTCGACCTCCACCTCGTAGGGCGAACGGATCAATGCCTCGCCCTCGATCACCTCGACGCCGAGGCCGGTGTAGCGCTCGACCGAATCATGCGGCTCGACCTTGCCGATCACCTTCTGCACCCGCTCCATGACGGCGCCAAAATCGATGCCCACGTCGCGTGGCTGCAGGCCGTATTCCCCAGCGCGCCGGCCGTAAGCGGCCATTTTGGCCGAGCGGATCAGCGCCTTGCTCGGTACGCAGCCGGTGTTGAGGCAGTCACCGCCCATCTTGTGCTTTTCGATCAGCACCACCTTCGCCTTGACCGCAGCGGCGATGTAGGCCGAGACCAGGCCGCCTGAGCCGGCGCCGATGACGACCAGGTTGTAGTCGGTCCGGGTCGGCGGCGGGAAGCGCTTGAGCAATCGCCGGCGCTTGGCGAACTCGAGACCCTTCTTGGCCAGCAGCGGAAACAGCCCGAGCAGCACGAACGACAAGATCAACCCCGGCGACAGGATGCCCGACAGCGACTCGAGCTGGCCGAGCTGGCTGCCGGCATTGACGTAGACCGCCGTGCCGGGAAGCATGCCGACCTGGCTGACCAGGAAGAACTGCAGCGTGCGGATCGGTGTCAGCCCCATCACCAGGTTGATGATGAAAAACGGGAACGCCGGAATCAGTCGTAGCGTAAACAGGTAGAACGGGCCGTCCTTCTCGATGCCGGCGTTGATCGCCGCGAGCTTGTCGCCGAAGCGCCCCTGAACGCCGTCGCGCAGCAGAAAGCGGGCCACCAGGAAGGCGAGCGTCGCACCGATGGTGCTGGCGAACGACACCGCGACGAGGCCGACACCGAGGCCGAACACCGCCCCACCGACCAGGGTCATGATCGTCGCGCCCGGCAACGACAACGCCGTCACGCCGATGTAGATGCCCATGTAGATCGCCACCGTCTGGCCGCGGTTGGCGTTGTAGGTGTCGAGCAGCACCTGGCGCTGTGACTTGGCGTACTCCAGCGTCAGGAAACGGTCGAGGTCGAACAGGAAAAACAGGCCGACCAGTACGGCGACGATGACCAGCAAGGTCAGCCTGGAGCGGAAGATCTTCTGCACGGTGCTGTTTCCCAGTGTGGGCCGTATGCCGGTACCAACCAGACGTCACCCGCCGCCGGCATGCCGGCGGCGGGTGGATTCGATGGCTAAACCTTAGTCGAAAGGACCTGGGAGTTCCCTGATCAGAGCCAGGTGACCGCGTTGCGCATGCGTTCCTCGGCCATGTCCATCGACTTGCCGTCGGGACCGATCAGGGCCAGCGTACCGTTGTTGTACGGGGTCAGGCGCCCCGGCTGGTTCTCGACCTGCATGGTCGTGTCGCTATCGACGGCACGGTGCGGGATCACTATCACGGTCACCTTGCCGCGCGGGGTGTCGAGCACCAGGTGTACGCCCTTGATGCCCTTCTCCATGACGCAGCCGTTGGCGAAGGTGACGCCCATGATCTCGCCGTCGAGGCGGGCACCGAACTCGGCGAACATCGCGGCCAGGTCGGCACGCGGCACTTCCATGCTGACCTTGGTGGCAAAACGCTCTTCGGCATAGTGCTCGGCGGCGAGCTGCTCGAGCGCCATGACGTCGGCACCGCCCCCGGAGAGTCCGCCGCGCAACACGCCGACCACCAGCAACACGGTGGCGAATGCGGCGTAGGCACCGATCCAGGCCGGTCCGCGACCGAACAGGCGATCCTGCAAACGCTGCGTCATCTCTGTCAGGCTCGAGCCACGCTCGGCTTGACGCTCGTTGTCGTACTGGATGGCATGCCGTGCGCGGATGCGTGCCGCCAGGTCGTCCGGGCAGTCGACGGCCAGGCCGCTGCCAATCTCGCGGTCGAAGGCCTGCAGCTCGAGCGCCATCGGACCGCAGTCGGGACAGTCCTGCTTATGCTGGACGAAACCGGGCTCTTCGCAGTTTGGCTCGGCCCATGCCCGCTGTTCAAATTCCTGACAGTTCATCACTCCACCTCTTTGTTTACTGTTCCCGCTCGCCGAGCATTTCGCGCAGCTTCTTGCGTGCCCGGAACAGCCTTGTCATCACCGCGCCCGCCTTGATCCCGAGCTGGTTTGCGATCTCCTCGGTGCTGTAGCCACCGATGACCTGCAGTACCAGGGGTTCTCGATACTCTTCTGGCAACTCAGCCAACGCTCGTCGCAGGACGAAGGCCTCGGTACTGGTGTCGTACTCCTCACGGGTCGCGCCGACCCGGTCGAAATCAACATCGTCCACCATGTCCAGTCGTTTGCGTTCGTACTGGCGCGCGTTCTCGCGCCGGACAATGGTAAACAGCCAGCTCTTGGCCGCCTTGTCGTCCTGCAGGCTGTCGATCGACTTCCAGGCCCGCAGAAAGGTTTCCTGGGAAAGCTCCTCGGCCATGGTCTTGTTGTGACAGAGCCAGAAAGCGTAGCGGAACACGTCCTTGGAGTATTCGCCGACCAGCCTGTTGAAGCGCGCTCGCGCATTGTCCTTACCCTGCATCCATTAACACCTTGTTAGTTAAGACCGCTCCCGCGACCATGTTATTTCACCACCGGGTGACCGGCCGGGTGGCGCATCCCGGTCCGGCGGTGATTCAGGCGCGCCTGAGCACCTCCAGCGGCGGCTGGCTGGCAACCCGCCAGGTACCGGCGAGGCCGGCGATTCCCACCACCAGCATGCCAGTCAGCGGTCCGAGCAGCCAGAGCCAGCCGCTGCCCTGCCAAGGCAGGTCGAACACCTCGTGCGCCAGCAGCCAGCCGATCGCGGAGGCGGCCCCGGCACCGAGCAGGCCGGCCAGCGCCCCCAGCAGCAGGAACTCGACGGCCTGGGCGTGCAGCAGGCCGCGCCGGCGCGCGCCGAGGGCGCGCAGCAGCGAGGCCTCGTGACGGCGCTGGTCGAGGGTGGCGTGGATCGCGGCGTAGAGCACGGCGAGACCGGCGAGCAGAGTGAAGCCGAAAACATACTCGATCGCCAGCGTGACCCGCTCGATGATTCGGCGGACGTGGCCGAGCAGCGCCTCGACGTCGATCACGGTAACGCTGGGGAAGCGCCGCACCAGGTCGCCGAGCCGGTCACGCGCCTCCGGCGGCAGGTGCAAACTGGTGATGTAGGTGGCAGGAAAATCGTCGATCACGGCGGGTGGCAACAGGACGAAGAAGTTGACCCGGAATGAGTCCCACGCCACCTCGCGCAAGCTGGTGACGATCACCTCCACCTCGCGCTCGGCGACGCGGAAGCGCAGGCGGTCGCCCAACGCCATGCCGAGTGTCTCGGCGATACCGCGCTCGACCGAGGCGACGGCGCCGTGTGGCGGTGTCGACCACCAGGACCCGGCCACGACCCGGTTGGTGTCGGGCAGGTCGGCGACATAAGAGAGGTTGAACTCGCGCGTCGCCAATCGCCGTGCCCGCGGCGTCAGGTAGCTCTCGGGATCGATCGGCGCCCCGTTGTGCTGCACCAGGCGGCCGCGAATCATCGGGTAGAGCGCCGGCGTGTTCCCGCTCAGCGACGCCACCTGATCGGTCAGCGCAGCGACCTCATCCGGCTGGATGTTGACCAGGAACAGGTTCGGGGCGTCGGGCGGGATGTTGGCGCGCCAGGCATCGAGCAGGTCGGCACGGACCACGGTCAACAGCAACAGCACGGTCAGCGCCAGGCCGAAAGCGAGCAGCTGGGCAATGCTGCCACGGGCGCGGCGTGCCAGGTTGAGCAGGCCGAAGCGCCAGGCGAGTCCCGATCGGCGGCGCAACCGGCCGAGGGCGAGTACCAGCAGACCGGCGGCCGCGGTAAGCGCCAGCAATGTACCGGCCACCCCGGCCAGGACCCAGCCGGTGAGCAGGGCATCCGAGCTCAGCCAAAGCATCAGCGTGACCATCGCCCCACCGCCGACCAGGTAGACCGCCACGCCGGGCAATGGCGGCAGGTCGAGGTCGCGGCGCAGTACCCGTAGCGGCGAGACGCGACCGAGACGCAGCAGCGGCGGCAGGGCGAAACCGAGCAGCGTGGCCAGCGCCACCAGCAGGCCGACCAGGGCCGGGGTAAGCGCCGGCGGCGGTAGCGACCCGCCCATCAGCCCCGCCACCAGGCTACCGATCAGGGCCTGCCCGCCGTAACCGGCGTGAACGCCGACCAGCCCGGCCAGCAGGCCGAGCAGCACCAGCTCGGTTGCGTAGGCGCCGAGCACGAAGCGGCGCGAGGCCCCGAGGCAGCGCAGCACGGCACTGCCGTCTGCCTGGCGCGTGGCATGGCGCTGGGCCGCCATCGCCACCGCAACCCCGGCCAG
>CAXMPC010000093.1:0-3764 GCA_964195335.1 uncultured Gammaproteobacteria bacterium
CATCACCGTGGTCGGGGTGCTGCTCTACTACTCCTACGACGACGCACGCTGGGGCGAATTCAAGGCGCCGATCCTCGCCGTGCTCTGCGAACCGAAACTGTGGGCGGTGCGCTGGCTGTTCCTGCTCGCCATCCCGGGCGTTGTCGCCTGGACCGTCTACGGCATGGTCCGTCCCAGCGTCGAGGCACCGATCGAACTGCGCCAGGCCCACCCGGCACCACCATCGAAACTGCGCTTGTTCGGTAACAGTTACGACCTGACGAGCCTGGAAAACCCGAAACGAGCCGAGGTCCTGGCACTGTTGCAGGACGATCCGGAGGCGGCGCGGGCGTTGTACGACGAGACCGTCGCCGCCGGTCGCGAGGTCTATTACCAGAACTGCTTCTACTGTCATGGCGACCGACTCGACGGCGCCGGCCATTTCGCCCAGGGGTTCAACCCGCTGCCGGCCAACTTCCAGGACGTCGGCACCATCGCCCAGTTGCAGGAGGCGTTCCTGTTCTGGCGCATCACCACCGGCGGTCCGGGACTGCCGAAAGAGGGCACGCCGTGGAACTCGGCGATGCCGGTCTGGCACGAGATGCTCGACGAGGGCCAGGTGTGGGACGTCATCACCTTCCTCTACGATTACGTCGGCCAGGTGCCGCGGATGTGGGACCCGGAAACCTCCCGCGTGGTCACAGGTCTCAAGGACCAGGTCGCCCGCGAGCGCGCCGGCCAGACCGGCATGCCGCTCTACCAGCAACGCTGCGCCGTATGCCACGGCGAGGACGGGTTCGGTGACGGTCCTGCCGCCGACTTCCTCTACCCGCGACCGCGCGACTTCTCACTGGCACTGTTCAAGTTCAAGACCACGCCACCGCAGCAGTTGCCCAGTGACGACGACCTGTTCGCCACCATCCGTGACGGACTGCCCGGTTCCAGCATGCCGGGCTGGGCCGGACTGCTCAGCGACGCGCAGATGCGCAGCCTGATCCCGGTGATCAAGGGTTTTGACATCACCGTCTCCTGGGCTCCCGACGAGGCCGACGACGAGGCGTTCGATGACGACGGCCGCTACACCAAGGACGACTACCGCGTCGTCACCGAAATCGAACCGCTCGACGGCCAGGTCCCCTACACCCCCGAGTCGCTGACCCGGGGCCGCAAGGTCTACTTCCGCTCGTGCAAGGAGTGCCATGGCGAACAGGGGCGCGGCGACATCACCTCGGGCAAGAAACTGGCCGACGACTGGGGCTACCGCATCTGGTCCCGCGACCTGACCAAGCCATGGACCTGGCGCATTATCGAGCCCGAAGGTGTCACTGGTGAGCAGGCGCGCGACGCCATCATCCAGACGATCTACCGGCGGCTTTCGATCGGCATCACCGGCACGCCGATGCCGGCCCACCGCGAGATCGAGGAAGGCAACAAGGACCCGATCAGCCTCAAGGACCGCTGGCACGTCTCCAACTACGTCTACAGCCTGCGCGAGCAGAGCGTGCCGCCGGGCGACAGCGGTGTGGTCGCTGCCACCCGGCTGGTCGACGGGCTGCCGGATGGCGTCGACGACCCTCGCTGGGACGACGTGCCGGCGACGACGCTCCACCTGGTGCCGAACCTGATCCGGGATGAGCGGCTCTACACGCCGCTGAACGACGCCATTACCGTACGCGCCGTCTACGACCAGGAGCAGATCGCTTTTCTGCTGGAACTCAACGACCGAACCTACAGTCGCCCCGGCGACGCCTCCGCCATCGAGATCCAGGACGAGGAACTGGAACTGCTGTCCGACGCCTTCGCGATCCAGTTCCCACAGCAGGAAGCGTTTGCCACCTCTCCGGTCGTCGTCAAACCACTCTACCGCCACGGTGATGACGCCCACCCGACCTCGATCTGGTACTGGAATGCCGGCAGTGTCAGGCCGAAGCAGGCTCCGCAGATCATGCTGTTCGATGCCACCGGCCCCGACAGCGCCCTGGCCCCGCGCCAGGACAGCAGCGGAGTGACGGCAAGCGGCCGCTGGCACGAAGGTCGCTGGCGGGTGCTGATGACCCGTTCGCGGATGCCGGCCAGCGACGGCGACATCCGCTTCGACGACGGCCAGTTCATCCCGGTCAGCTTCGCCAACTGGGACGGCAGCAACGGCGAGGCCGGGTCGAAACACACCCTGACCACCTGGTACTGGCTGCTGCTGCCGCCCGAGGACGACCCGGGCCGGACTTACGGACTGCCTGCCGGCAGCGGCGTGCTGACCTTCCTGCTCGGATTCTGGCTGGTGCGCCGCCAGCGGCGCCGAGTCACCGCCTGAGTGCGTTATCGTCCCGGCGTGAGCAGACCCGTTTCGGCAGGCGCGTCCGCCGTGTGCTTGGTAATGCTGTTGTTGGCACTGATCGCCCCGCTCGCATCGGCCCAGTCCGTCGCCCCACCACCCGGATCCGACAGCGCGCCTGCAGGAGGACCGTTCACACTCAATTCGGTCTCAGGACCGGTCTCGCTGGACCAGTTCCGCGGCCAGCTCGTGCTGTTGAACTTCGGCTACACCAGTTGTCCGGACATCTGCCCGCTGACGCTCGCCTCGACCAGCCAGGTGCTCGATGCGCTGGACGAAAACCAGCTGTCGAAGGTCGTCGGCCTATTCGTCACTCTCGATCCGGAACGCGACACGGCGGCGCGACTGGCCGATTACGTCGACCACTTCCACCCCCGGCTGATCGGCCTGACCGGCAGCGAAGCGGAGATAGACGACGTCGTCGCCAGGTACGGAGTCCGCTACTACCGGGTCGAACTGCCCGACTCGTCCCTCGGTTATGCCGTCAACCACTCCGCGGCCAGCTACCTGATCGATGCTGGCGGCGACCTGCGCTTCCTGTTTCCGCACGCCACGCCACCGGGCACCATCGCCGAGGCAGTGCGCTACCTGCTCGAGGGCGATCCCACCGGCAACTGATATGACTCCGTAGGTCGGACTTCAGTCCGACAATGTCGGGCTCGACCTCGACCAGCAAAAACCCTTTCCGCTGTCGGACTGAAGTCCGACCTACAAAGACCCCTCCATTGCAGGACTGGAGCCCGCCCCTCATGGCCCCGTTCACATGCACGACGGAAGTCCGGCCTGCAGCGACCGGGTAAGATGTCCCGGCACGACGCGTTGGCCACACCTGAAACCGGTGCGGCCAACCAGGATCACTCCTTAACCCGCACCTTGAAACAGCGATGAGCAAGATCGTACTGATCAACGTTTCCGGACACGATGAACCGGGCCTGACCACCTCCTTGACCGGGGTGCTCAGCCGCTACGACGTGCGCATTCTCGATATCGGTCAGGCGGTGATTCACGACACGCTGTCGCTGGGCATGCTGGTCCAGATTCCCGACCGGTTCGAGGACTCCGCCGCGTTGAAGGATGTGCTCTTCCACCTCCACGAGGCGGGCCTGCAGGCCCGCTTCACCCCGGTCAGCGAGGCCGAGTACGAGGCCTGGGTAGCGGGACGCGGCAAGTCCCTCTACGTCATCACCATCCTCGGCCGGGAGATCGAGGCCGAGCACCTGCACCGTATCGCCAGGGTGGTCTCCGCCAACAACCTCAACATAGAGGATGTCCAGCGACTGACCCGGCGCATCTCCCTGCGTGCCGGCAATGAACCGCAGCAGGCATGCATCCAGCTCAGCGTGCGCGGCGAGACGGCCGACCAGGAGGCGATGCAGCGCGATTTCATGGAGATCGCCCACGAGCTGGGCATCGACATCGCCTTCCAGAAAGAAGGCCTGTTCCGCCGCAACCG
>CAXMPC010000094.1:0-4329 GCA_964195335.1 uncultured Gammaproteobacteria bacterium
CACACTCTCGAGTTCCGCAAGGAGGGCTACGCCAGCCAGAAGGTCAAGGTGACGCCGAACCCGTCCTCCAGCCAGCGTGTCGACATCACCCTGAAGACGGTCGCACAGGCACAGGAGGCGGCTACGCCTTCGACCGTGACCGCCGCCGGTGGTGTGCAACTGCGCCTGGTGCGGCCGGGAGCGCCATTCCGCATGGGGGCCTCACGCCGCGAGGCAGGGCGCCGGGCCAACGAAAGCGCGCGCCTGGTGCAGCTGACGCGTCCGTTCTATCTCGGCGTCACCGAGGTGACCAATGCCCAGTTCCAGCGCTTCAATGCCGCGCACAACTCTGGCAGTGCCGAGGGAGCACGGCTCGACGCCGCCGACATGCCGGTGGTGCGGGTCGACTGGAACGACGCGGCGCGCTACTGCAACTTGTTGAGCACGAAACAGGGGTTGCCGGAGGCGTATGTCGCCCAAGGCGACCGGATGGTGGCGGTGCTGCCGCTGAACACCGGTTACCGTCTGCCGACCGAGGCGGAATGGGCCTATGCGGCACGGGCACACGGGCGCCAGTCCCCGGCACGCTACCCGTGGGATGGCAGTTATCCGCCGGTGGTGGTGGGCGGCAACTACGCCGATGCCCGCATCCGAGACACCCTGGCCGACACCGTGCCGAACTACGACGACGGTCACCGCGGACCGGCGCCGATCGGCAGTTTCGCACCGTGGCCCGAGGGTTTTCTCGATCTTGGCGGCAACGTCGCCGAGTGGATCCACGACTACTACGCCGTCTACCCGGGTGAGGCCACGCGGCAGGTGACCGACCCGACCGGGCCGGCCAGCGGTGACCATCACGTGGTGCGCGGCGCCAGCTGGCGTTTCGGCAGTGTGACCGAGTTGCGTCTCTCCTACCGCGACTACAGTCGCAAGGGGCGGGATGACCTCGGCTTCCGTGTGGCCCGCTACGCGCGCTAGGGTAGAGCCATGAAGCGATCTTCCATGATCCTGTGCAGTGCGCTCCTGCTGGCCGCGACGGGGTTGCTCGCGGCCGAATCGCCACAGCCGCCAGCGCCAACGATGCCGGATAAGACGGCCACCGAATCGTCACGTCGTCCTGTCGTTCGCCAGCCCCCCGAACCGGTCTACCGACCGTCGGAGAAGATCAGCGCCGACAGCGCTGTCACCTTCCCGGTCGATATCTGATTGCCCTCCTGGAGCCCAGCCTCATGAACACGCGCTTTCCCAACGAGTTCGTCTACCAGGTGGTCTCGTTGCTGGTCGCCTTCATCCTGGTCCATGCCCTCTACGTCGCCATGGTGCGTCCACAGGCGGAGATCGACGGTCAGGCCATCGCCGCACAGATCCAGGCCAACCCCGATCGCGAACCGGAGCGCTCGTTTTTCATCGTCATCAAGGATTACGAGCAGGAGACCTGTTTGGTGCTGATGCTCTGGGCGTTGGCGATCCTCGGTTACAAGGGGCATGCCGTATGGCGTCAGCAGCGGCTGCTCGAACGTGACCTGCTGCAACTCCCCGACGGCCTGCCGGTTGGACCCGAGGACACCCGGGCACTGGCGACGCGCCTCGACGCGTTACCGACCGCCGAGCGTGACGGGCTGCTGCCGCGCGCACTGCTGGGTTCCATCGGCCGCTTCGCGGCCACCGGCAACGTCCAGGATGTCGCCACCGCGGCGCGTGATATCTGCGGTGCCGAGGGTGAACGGCTGGAATCCGAGTTGTCGATCATCCGCTACATCGCCTGGGCGATTCCGTCGGTCGGCTTCATCGGCACCGTGCGCGGCATCGGTGACGCCCTCGGCCAGGCACACCGCGCCGTCGAGGGCGATATCACCGGAGTCACCTCCAGCCTCGGCGTCGCATTCAACTCGACTTTCATCGCACTGGTGATCTCGATTGTGCTGATGTTCTTCATCCACCAACTGCAGCTGATGCAGGAGCGATTGGTGCTCGACAGCGAACGCTACGTCGACAACTGGTTGATCCAGCGCATGCGCGGCGGGTGAGGGCGACGGACAGCAGGGCCCCGGGATGAAACGCCGGCCGATTTCGCCGTTCTCGCTGTCGTTCCTCGACATCATGTTCTGCGGCTTCGGCGCGGTGGTGTTGCTGGTGCTGATTCTCCATCACGACACCGTGCGCACCCGCGAGGCCGTGTTTGTCGACCTGCGTGCCGAGGCGGTCGATCTCGAACGCCAGGCGATCCGCGCCCGCCAGGATCTCTCCGCCGACAAGGCGGCGCTGCAGGCGACCAACGAATCACGGGTCGAGGCCGATGAGGCGATCCGCGCCATCGATGCCGAGATCGCCGCGCTCGAACTGGAGATGGCTGAGATGACCCGGGAAACGCTCGCCCGCGTGGGATCGATTGAGCAGCTCAAGAGCGATCTCAAGAGCCTCGACAGCGAGTCGAAACGGCTCGCCGCCGAGGCCGAAGAGGCCAACGACCCAGGCAACCGCGTACTCAAGGTGGTCGGCGACGGCGACCGCCAGTACCTGACCGGGCTCAAGGTCGGCGGCAAGCGCATCCTGATCCTGGTCGACGTCTCGGCCAGCATGCTCGACGAGTCCGTGGTCAACGTCGTGCGCCGGCGCCACATGAGTGATGCCCGCAAGCGTGCCGCGCCGAAGTGGCGGCGCACCCTGGCCACGGCCTCGTGGCTGGTCAGTCAGCTGCCACGAGGTGCGCGCTTTCAGCTGGTCGCCTTCAATACCCGCGCCTGGGTCACCACGGCCGGCAGCGACGGCACCTGGCTCGGCGCCAACGACCGCGAGCAGGTCAACCGTGCCATCACCGGGTTACAGGAGACGATCCCGGGAGGGGGGACCAGCCTGGAGCGGGCGTTCGAGGTCGCCAAGAAGATGCAGCCGCGACCCGACAACGTCATCCTGGTCACCGACGGCCTGCCAACCCAGGGGCGCGGCAAGCCGCGTGGTACTACGGTCAGTGCCGACGCCCGCCTCAAGCACTACTTCGCGGCCGTACGCGCACTCCCGGAGAAGATCCCGGTCAACATCATCCTGCTGCCAATGGAGGGCGATGCCTACGCCGCGGCCGCCTTCTGGCAGCTGGCCGCCGCCACTGGCGGTTCATTCATGACGCCGGCGAGGGACTGGCCATGAGAAGGCGCCAGCGACGCGGGGTCGAAATCTTCAACCTGTCGTTCCTCGATGTGATCTCTTGTGGCTTCGGCGCCATCATCCTGCTGCTGGTGATCGTCAAGATCGCCGAGCCGCAGGTGATCGACCAGCTCAGCGTCGACCTCAGCGGTCTGGTGCAGCGGCTCGAGGTCGAGTTGCGTACCCTCGACGGGGAGAGCGGGGTGGTCGAGAGTGAACTCGGCGACCGGCGTGCCGACCTCGCCGCCAACCTGCAGAAGCTGGCGCGGCTGCGTGCCGAGGTGAGCGAAATCCGCGGCCGTTACCAGGCGACCCGTCACGAACTCGATACCAAGCGGGTGATCGCCGACCGCCTCGATGTCGCGCGGCAGTCGCTGTCGGAGGAGATGAAGCGGCTGCTGGGTGCCGACTATCGCCGCCCGAAAAGCAACGCCACCGTCGGTGGCATCCCGGTCGACAGCGAGTACATCATCTTCGTTATCGACACCTCGGGCTCGATGCAGCGCGGGGCGTGGTCGCTGGTGGTGCGCAAAGTCGAAGAGGTGCTCAACATCTACCCCAAGGTCAAGGGCATCCAGGTGATGAACGACATGGGGGATTACATGTTTTCGCAGTACCGGGGGCGCTGGATTCCCGATACTCCGGGGCGGCGCAAATCGATCGGCACCCGGCTGGCAGGTTGGGCCCCATTTTCCAACTCGAGTCCGGTGGAGGGGATCGAGGCGGCGATCCGCCGATTCTATGCCGGCGACAAACGGATTAGCATCTATGTCTTCGGCGACGACTTTGCACGCGGCTCCATCCAGGCGGTGGTCGACACCGTCGACCAGCTCAACCGCGCCGACGCCTCGGGCCGGCGCCGGGTGCGCATCCACGCCATCGGCTTCCCGGTGCTCTACGCCTACGGCGGGCTGACCGACAATGTCGTGCGCTTCGCCGCGCTGATGCGGCGGCTGGCCGAGGACAACGGCGGCAGCTTCGTCGGGCTCAGCAGCACGCGGCGCTGAGCGGGCACCCGTCGAGGAAAAGTCGGCTCAGTAGCCGCCCTTGCGTCGGCTCTCCGGCAGACCGGCGATCTTGCCGCCCTGTTTGCTCGGCATCTTCGGGAACAGGTCGTAGAGTTCCTTGCTCGAGATTCGCGCACCCCAGCGCGCGCCCATCGCCTTGAGGATGGTGCGCTCGTTGGGCTGGTTGCTGTTCTCCAGCCAC
>CAXMPC010000095.1:0-7896 GCA_964195335.1 uncultured Gammaproteobacteria bacterium
CCGGTCTACTCGATGGGTTACGGCCGCACCTCGGCCGCCAACGGCAAGATCTTCCCTTACGTCTTCAACTTCCCGGCCACCTACTGGAGCCAGGCCACCGCGCTGGTGCAGTACATCGCCGACCAGGAAGGCGGCATGGACAAGCTCAAGGGCAAGAAGATTTACCTGGTCCATCACAACTCCGCCTACGGCAAGGAGCCGATCCGCACGCTCGAGAGCATGGCCGCCAAGTTCGGCTTCACCTACCGCTCCCTGCCGGTCGATCACCCGGGCCAGGAGCAGAAGGCCACCTGGCTGCAGATCCGTCGTGAGAAGCCGGACTGGGTGCTGATGTGGGGTTGGGGCGTCATGAACCAGGTCGCCGTCAAGGAGGCCGCCTCGATCCGCTACCCGATGGATCACTTCATCGGTGTCTGGTGGTCGGGTTCCGAGAACGACGTGCTGCCGGCCGGCGACGCCGCCAACGGCTACCTGTCGGGCGCATTCCACGCGGCCGGTGCTGACTTCCCGGTTCACGCGGACATCAAGAAGCATGTCTACGGCAACGGCAAGGGCAAGGGTGAGGCCGACCGGGTTGGCGAAGTGCTCTACAACCGGGGCATGGTCGCGGCGATGTGGACCACCGAGGCGATCCGCAATGCCATGAAGATCCATGGCACCAAGGACGTCAACGGCGAAATGGTGCGTGACGGCTTCGAGACCCTGAAGGTCGACGAGGCGCGTCTCGCGGAACTCGGCATGAAGGGCTTCACCTACGGCATCCAGATCACCTGCGAGAACCACGAAGGTCCGGGCAAGGTCGCCGTGCAGCAGTGGGACGCCAAGGCCAAGAAGTGGAACATGGTGTCGAAGTTCTACGAGCCGCTGCGTGACATCACCGGCCCGCTGATCGCCGAAGACTCGGCAGCGTTCGCCAAGGAGAACAACATCACCCCGCGTGATTGCTGATCTTCTCTAACTACTGAAGGCCCTAACCGGGGAGGCTCTCTTGAACAGTGCCAATGCACAGGCAGCAGCTGAACGTCCTGCGGACGCGCCGCTGCTCGAGGTGAACAACATCGAGGTCATTTATGACCACGTGATCCTCGTGCTCAAGGGGGTCTCCCTGGCGGTTCCCGAGGGGGGCGTCGTTGCCCTTCTCGGGGCCAACGGGGCTGGCAAGTCGACTACGCTGAAGGCAATTTCCAACCTGCTCGGCGCCGAACGCGGCGACGTGACCAAGGGCAACATCGTCTACAAGGGCGAGAACGTCCACGCCCTGAATCCGTCCGAGCTGGTCAAGCGTGGCGTCATCCAGGTCATGGAGGGGCGTCACTGTTTCGAACACCTGACCATCGAGGAGAACCTGATGACCGGCGCCTACACTCGTGGCGACGGCAAGGGTGCGATCAAGGAATCGCTGGAAAAGGTCTACCATTACTTTCCGCGGCTGCGCGAACGACGTGGCAGCCAGGCCGGTTACACATCGGGTGGCGAACAGCAGATGTGCGCCATCGGCCGCGCCCTGATGGCCAACCCGACCATGATCCTGCTCGACGAGCCGTCGATGGGCCTTGCCCCGCAGCTGGTCGAGGAAATATTCGAAATCGTTCACTCGCTCAACGAAAAGGAGCGGGTCAGTTTCCTGCTCGCCGAACAAAACACCATGGTCGCGCTGCGTTATGCCAGCTACGGCTACATCCTCGAGAACGGCCGGGTGGTCATGGACGGCGACGCCAAGCAGCTGAGTGAAAACGAGGACGTCAAGGAGTTCTACCTCGGCCTCAGCAGCGAGGGAAAAAAATCCTTCAAGGGCGTCAAGCACTACCGACGCCGCAAGCGCTGGCTCGCCTGAGCCCGTCGGCCACATAAGATCGCAAGGAGGCGCGCAATGGCCACGCAGGATACCTTTTTCGACGAACTCGAAACCCGTGATCCCGCGGAGCGGAAGGCGCGTCTGCTCGAAGCGCTCGCCCTTCAGGTGGCCCACGCCGCCGACAAGGCGCCGCATTACGCCGGACTGCTTGCCGATGTCGACCCACGCGCAATCGAGGGCTATGCTGCCTTCTCCGCGTTGCCGGTCACGCGCAAGTCCGATCTCAAGGAACTCCAGTCCGTGGCATCACCGTTCGGTGGCATGACCACGGTTGCACCGGGCGAGCTGGCCCGAATCTTCGTCTCACCCGGCCCGATCTACGATCCGGAGGGTGATCGCGTCGATTACTGGCGCCTGGGCCGAGCGATGTTCGCGGCCGGTTTTCGCCGCAGCGAGCTGGTGCACAACGCCTTTTCATACCATTTCACCCCGGCCGCCTCGATGGCCGAGGGTGGGGCGCGCGCGATTGGTTGCGCCCTAATCCCTGCGGGTGTCGGCCAGACCGAGATGCAGGTCGAGGCGATCGCCGGCCTGCGTCCGCACGGCTACGTCGGTACCCCGTCGTTTTTGAAAATCATTCTCGAGAAGGGCGAGGCCATGGGTGCCGATCTGTCCAGCCTGACCAAGGCCCTGGTCTCGGCCGAGCCCTATCCACCGAGCCTGCGCGCCTTTTTCGCTGAGCGTGGCATCGCCGGCGTGCAGTGTTATGCGACCGCCGATCTCGGCCTGATCGCGTACGAATCGCCGGGCCAGGAAGGGTTGATCGTCGATGAAGGGGTCTACGTCGAGATCGTCCGCCCAGGCACCGGCGAACCGGTGCCCGACGGCGAGGTGGGCGAGGTGGTCGTCACCAACCTCTGTCCCGAGTACCCGCTGCTGCGCTTCGCCACCGGTGACCTGTCGGCGGTGCTGGCCGGGACCAGTCCTTGCGGCCGGACCAACCGCCGGATCAAGGGCTGGCTGGGCCGTGCCGACCAGACCACCAAGGTGCGCGGCATGTTCGTCCACCCGTCGCAGGTCGCGGCAGTCATGGCGCGTCATCACGAGCTCGGCCGTGGCCGGCTGGTGGTCGATCGTGCCGACGACCGTGACTCGATGACCCTGCGCTGCGAAATGGCGGGGGCGGCCCCGGAGGGGCTTGCCATGGCCGTTGCCGAGAGCCTGCGCGATGTCTGCAAGCTGCGCGGAGAGGTCGAGTTGGTGGAAGCGGACAGCTTGCCCAACGACGGCAAGGTGATAGACGACGTTCGTATCTACGAGTGAGCGCGCCCTCCGGGGGGGTTAAACTAGGCGCGCCCGGCGCCGTGTGCGCCTAGTTCATTGCTCGCATGGAACGGCGATTACCGTACCCATTACGCCGACCGCAGCCATCCGCCCTGCAACGCAGGGTGCGACCCGTGACGCGGTGGGGTCGCTGATGAACAGCGAGAGCCTGGTGGTGGTCGAGGGCTTGCGCCGGGACTACGGCAGTCGCTGCGCGATCCGCGACCTCGACTTCACCGTCGCCCGAGGCGAGGTGCTCGGTCTGCTCGGACCCAACGGGGCCGGCAAGAGCACCACGTTGCAGGTGCTCAGCGGCTGCCTCGCCGCTACGGCCGGCCGCATCACCCTCGCCGGTCACGACCTTGAGCAGCACCCGCAACGAGCCAAGGCGGCGCTCGGCTACCTGCCCGAGCAACCGCCCCTGCATCGCTCGCTGACCGTCGACGAGTACCTCGATTACTGCGCCCGTTTGCACGGACTGCGGGGCAAGGTTCTGCGTGGTGCGCGCGAACGGGCCAAGGCGCGCTGCGGCCTGATCGCCGATGGGCGCCGCCTGATTGCACAGCTTTCGAAGGGTTACCAGCA
Source organism: uncultured Gammaproteobacteria bacterium (assembly GCA_964195335.1). Taxonomy (GTDB): domain Bacteria; phylum Pseudomonadota; class Gammaproteobacteria; order QNFN01; family QNFN01; genus QNFN01. Next base: position 3,704 of record CAXMPC010000095.1, read on the forward strand.
ACGGGTCGGGATCGCCCAGGCGATCCTGCACGATCCGCCGGTGGTGATCCTGGACGAGCCAACGGTCGGCCTCGATCCGAACCAGATCCGCGCCATCCGTGATCTGGTCCGCGACCTTGGTCAGGATCGCGCGGTAATTCTGTCGACCCACATCCTGCCCGAGGTCGAGGCTGTCTGTGATCGCGTGCTGATTCTGCACCAGGGTCGCGCCGTCTACGCTGATCAGGTCGCGGCAGCTGGCGGCGAGACACACGGTACGCAGATTATCTGCGCCTTCAGGAAACCGCCTGAGCACACGCAGCTGGGCGCACTCTCCGGCGTCGAGGGGGTCGAGCCGCTCGGTGACGGCCGTTTCCTGATCCGTCACGCTCCCGGCGCCAGCCCGGCCGAGATTCTCGCTGTTGCGTCTGCCGAGGGCGGCTGGGGGCTGCGTGAACTGAGCCCGCACCGGCTGAGTCTGGAACAGCTTTTCGTCAAGCTGACCTGTCGCGAGGAGTTGTGGTGAGCGCGCTGGTTATTGCGGGGCGCGAGTTGCGCAGCCTGTTCGTCACCCCGTTCGGCTGGATCGCGTTGGCGGTCGTGCAGTTTGTCGTCGCGTGGCTGTTCCTGGTTCAGCTCGAGGGATTCGTCCAGTTGCAATCACGCCTGGCGGCGGTGCCCGGGGCCCCTGGAGTTACCGACCTCGTCGTCGCACCGGTCCTGGCACAGGTGGCCGTGTTGCTGTTGCTGGTGATGCCCCTGGTGAGCATGCGGGCGATCAGCGGTGAGCGCCAGGTGGGTACGCTGAACCTGCTGTTGGCCGCGCCGGTCAGTGCCGGCGACATCGTCATTGGCAAGTTCCTCGGCACGCTCTGTTTCGGATTGCTGCTGCTGGGTCTGGTGACCCTGATGCCACTGGCGCTGTTGGCGGGTACGACCCTGGACCTGGGCAAGCTCCTGGCCGGCCTGCTCGGGATGGCCCTGCTGACCGCCACTCTCGCCTCAGTCGGGCTGCTGCTGTCTTCGCTGGTGACCCAGCCTGCCGCCGCTGCAGCGGGCACCTTCGGCCTGCTGCTGCTGCTATGGATCGTCGATGCCGGGGTCGCCCCCGACAGCGCGCTGGCCTGGCTGTCGTTGAGTCACCACCTGCAACCCTTCCTGCGAGGATTGGTCGATAGCGGTGATGCCGCCTATTACCTGCTGCTGACGGCCGTCTGCCTGGCGTTGAGTGTGCGCCGACTCGAGGGGGGGCGGCGCGTATGAGTGGTCGGGTAGAAAGCCGAGCCCAGGGGCGCCTCACATCGCGACTCGGTCACTGGTTGCAGAATGCGCTGTTTGTCGCCCTGGTGCTGATGCTGGCCGGGCTGGCTGGTTGGCTGGGAGAACGTCACGCCCTGCGCTTCGATTGGACCGCGGACCGTGCCCATACCCTAGCCGAGCCGAGCTTGCGCGCACTGGCCGAGTTCAGCGGTCCGATCGAATTGACAGCGTTCGTCCGGCCTGGCGGTCCGCTGGTTGATCGTGTCGATGCCCTGCTCGAGCGCTACCTGCGGGCCTACCCGGAACTGCGGGTCGAACGGCTCAACCCGGACCTGGCGCCTGCACGTGTGCGTGAGCTCGGAATCGGTGCCGAGGGTGAACTGGTGCTTGCCTACGCTGGACGCCGCGAAATCGTTCGCGAACTCAACGAACAGGCGGTGACCAACGCCCTGCTGGCGTTGGCCCGTGACGAGATCCGCCATGTGCGTCTACTCGCCGGGCATGGTGAACGCCGGATGTCTGGCGAGGCCAACCATGACCTCGGCCGCTTCGGTGAAGAGCTCACGCGGACGGGACTGAAGCTTGAAAGTTACAGTGCAGCTATCAGCGGCGCCGTACCGGATCCGACCGCGCTGCTGGTCATCGCCGGACCGCGCAGCGCGCTGCTGCCAGGCGAATTGGCCCAACTCGAGGCGTACATCGACAGAGGCGGTAACCTGCTCTGGCTCGACGACCCGGATCTGGTGGCGATACTGGAGCCGCTCGCCGACCGGCTCGGAGTGCGTTTCATACCCGGGGTCGCGGTCGATGCTGTCGGTCAGGCCTACGGTATCGGCGATCCCTCGTTTGCGGTGATTGCCCAATACCCCCTGCACCCGGTCACCGAGGGCCTTGCGGTTGTCACCGTCTTCCCGCAGGCGCGTGCTCTCGAACTGGTGCCCGACAGTGGCTGGAACGGGGTGCCGTTGCTACAGACCCTGGCGCGCTCCTGGGTCGAGAGCGGACCGGTGGACGGCACCATCAGCCAGGACGGCGACGAACGGCGCGGTCCGTTGCTGCTCGGCCTCGCGCTGACCCGGCCGCGTGCCGGTGGTGGCGAGCAGCGCGTGGCCGTTATCGGCGACGGTGATTTCCTTGCCAACACCTACCTCGGAAATGGCGGTAATCTCGAGTTCGGTCTGCGCTTGGTCAACTGGCTGGTCGCCGACGACGACCTGGTCACCATCCCACCGCGCGCCGCGCCCGACCGTAACCTCGCTCTCTCCCAGCTCGAAATTGCGATCATAGCCTTCGGCTTCCTGGTCGTGGCACCGCTGTCGCTGCTCGGTCTCGGCTTCGGGACCTGGTGGCACCGTCACCACCGCTGAAATGGAGCGGCGTAAACGGCTCAACCTCTGGCTGCTGGCCGGTATCGCCTTGGCCGGCTGGCTGATCTGGCACGATGTCGCACAGCCGCCACCGGCACCGGCCATTGAACATGTCACCACGCTCGATCCGGCGGCCGTGACCCGGGTCGGAATCGAGCGCCGTGACGGCCAGCGGTTGCTGCTCGAACGGGCCAAGGAGCGCTGGTGGCTGCTTTACGGTGACTTGCGCCTTGCGGCCGATAGCACGCGGGTCGGCGAGATCCTGCGCCTGGCCGATGCTCAGGCTGAGGCCAGCTATGATCTCGCCGGGGTCGATCCCGGTGACTACGGACTGCAACCGCCGCGAGCCGTGGTGACGATCGACGGCGTCGCCCTGCGAATCGGGGCGCAGGAGCCGTTGCGCTACCGCCGCTACGTCGCGACCGGCAGCCGACTCCACCTCATCGCGGACACCGCCTACGTCCACCTCGGGGCGGACTGGATCGATTTCGTCGACCCGTCACCATTCGCCGGACTGCCCGAACCCAGCGCGCTGGCAGGACCTGGCTGGCGCCTGGTTCATGTTGATAAAGAAGGGTGGCGGGGTGATCCGGCCTGGCCCGGGGCAGAAGAGGTCGCCACGGCCTGGCTCGGCCTGGTCGCTGACAGGGTTCGGCCGGCCGATACGCCCGCGATTGGAGTGACTACCCTGCGCCTGGATTTCCCCGATGGCCAGGTTCGGGAGCTCGATGCCTGGCGTGACGGTGCTTTGTTGTGGCTTGCCTGGCGGGGAGCTTCGGTACGGTTCGGGATCCCGCAGGAGTGGGCGGCTGACCTGGGTCTCGAGTGATGCCGGAGCTGCCGGAGGTCGAGACCACACGACGCGGTATTGCCCCGGAGCTGGAAGGATGCAGGATCACCGGCCTGGACGTTCGCCAGCCGCGCCTGCGCTGGCCGGTGCCCGTGGCGCGGATGCGCAGGGAGTTGGTAGGGCAGGAGGTTTATGCAGTCGAGCGACGGGCGAAGTACCTGCTGCTGCGCACCGCAGCCGGCACGGCGCTGGTTCACTTGGGTATGTCGGGAAGCCTGCGGTTGGTGCCGGCCGACACCCCGCCAGGGACACATGACCACGCCGACATACTGCTCGATGATGACCGCTGCCTGCGCCTGCGCGATCCACGTCGCTTCGGTGCGCTGCTCTGGACCCGGCGTGATCCGCTGCGTCACCCCCTGCTACGGGACCTTGGCCCGGAACCGTTCGACGCGGCATTCGACGGTGACTATCTGCGGGCGCGTGCGCTTGGCCGGCGGATGGCGGTCAAACCGTTCCTGATGGACGGGCGGGTCGTCGTCGGGGTGGGGAACATCTACGCCAGCGAGGCCCTGTTCCGTGCCGGCATCGACCCGCGCCGGGCGGCTGGTAGGGTCTCGCCCGGCCGTTACGCGCGTTTGGTGGTCGCGATCCAGGAGGTGTTGGCGGAGGCGATCGAGGCCGGTGGGACGACGTTAAGGGACTTTACCGGCAGCCACGGCGAGGCCGGCTGGTTCCATGTCCGTCTGGCAGTCTACGGTCGGGACGGGCAGTCTTGCCCGGTGTGCGGCGGACCG
>CAXMPC010000096.1:0-3053 GCA_964195335.1 uncultured Gammaproteobacteria bacterium
TCTCCAACGGCACGGGCCGCGAGCAGGCAGTCGAAACCACCGCCGCTGCCGAGATCGAGGACGGTCTCCCCGGGCTGCAGTGCCGCAATCAGGTGCGGGTTGCCGCAAGCGAGGCCCATATCGGCGCCCGCGGGCGTGGACTCGATATCACTTCTTGCGTAGCCGATCCTTTCGGCATGTTCGCTGTCCCTGTTGTCCGGCCCGCAACAGTTGCTTGGGCCGCAACAGGAACCACCGTTTTTCGCGATCTCCGCATAGGTCTTGCGAATCGTCTGGCGCATGGTTTCTCGTGGTTGCTCGGTCATGTTCGGTGTCCTCTCGTTTCAGTGTTGCTGACTTTAAAGACGCAACAGGAAGGAAAAGGACGCAGATGTGACGCCAAAGAAATCGCGCCTGGTCTGGAATGAGAACAGGGTTTCGGTGTCCGTGAGGTGGCAGGAACAGTCTGGGAGAACACCAGGCGCGGTGTGTGTTGCTGTCGACTTCCTTGCGACAAGGTGGCTGGTCCAGGTTACAGGTCGGTCAACTGCAGCTGCCGCACCTCGGGCCGCAGTTGCCCGCTTTGCCGGCGTAGTCGATGACCCGACCCTGTTGATCGAACTCGAAGTGACAGCAGTCGAGCATCATGGACTTGACCATGGCGCGGCCACGCTGGACTCGCGACTTGGCGCCTGAAAGCGAGAGTCCTTCCCGGTCAGCCAACTCCTGCTGTGTCAGGCCATCCAGTTCGGTCAGTTGCACCGCCCGGTGGTAAGGCTCCGGGAGTGCCGCGATCATTGGCCCAAGACATCCTTCGAGCTCGCGGTGCACGTCGATATCATCGGTCTCAGGTATCTGGAGGTCGTCGGGGAGATCGACGGTGGGTCGGCGTCGCCGGTAGTGGTCGATGACCGCGTTCCGGGCGATACGGTAGAGCCAGCCCTGCAGGCGTTCGGTGCTGTCCACGGAATCGATATGGCGATGGATGCGCAGGAAGATCTCCTGCAACAGATCTTCTGTCTCCGCTGGGTCATCGACACGCGCCGCGATGAACCCTTTCAGGCGGTCGTGGTAGTCGTGCCATATTTGCTCGCTGGCCATTTCCATGGCGCGCACTCCGATCGCTGCGGTGGCGGACGCTCTATCTATAAAACTATAGACGCAGCTGTCGGCGAATGGATGCAAACTGAGAAACGTTTATGAGTCAGGTGTCGCGCCGGTTGACCAGCCAGATACCCAGCGCGACCAGGACCAGCGCGATCAGCAGTCCGGCCGACATCGGTTCAGCGAGCAGGATGCCGCCGGCAGCGACGCCGAACAGCGGTGCCAGGAAGGTGAACGATGCCAGCTTTGGCGCCGGGTAGTGGCGCACCAGCCAAAACCAGGCGAGGTAGGTGACGAACGCCACCCAAATTCCCTGGTAGGCGAGGGAGGCCAGTGCCAGCGTGCTCACTTCGTTCGGCCACGCCTCTCCGAGCAACAGGGCACCAACCGGCAGGCAGACGGCCGAGACGCCGAGCTGGTAGAGCAGCACCCGGCCAGGCGAGGCGGAGACCAGGGGGCTTGCCTTGATCAGTACCGTCGTCGCACCCCAGAGCAGCGCGGCGCCGACCAGCATGGCGTCACCAATCAGCATCCGGTCGTCGGGCAACGTCAGCGATTCACCGAAAACCACGAGGATACCGGCGAAGGCACAGGCCATGCCGGCGATCTGCAGTGACCGTAGCCGCTCACCCGGAAGAAACATCCAGGCGCCGAGAGCGACGACAAAGGGTGACATGTAGAGAAAGATCACGGCGCGTGAGGCGTTGGTGAATTCCAGCCCCCAGAAGATCAGTACGAACTCGCCGGCGAACAGCAGCCCGGCCGCGATGCCCCAGCCGAGGGTGCCGTCGCGCACCAGCACCGGGTCGCGGCGCAGTGCCATCCAGGACCAGACCAGCACGGCCGCGATGATGGAGCGCAGACCGGCCTGCAGCAGTGGCGGGAATGACGGCAGGGCGACCTTGACCGCGACCTGCTGCAATCCCCAGCTGGCGCAGCAGACCACCAGGATGGTCATTGCCAGCAGGTCGAGATGGGTGTGGACCCGAGGTTTGGCATTGGCGACCGTTGCCAGAGTCGCATCCGAATTTCGGGTCACTGTTTGGCCTCGGGATTGGTTTGATAACCGGGACCGATCACCGGTGGCCGGTCCGGCAGCACGGCTTGGTCGACATCCGAGGTGAATGTCCGCTCATAGCGGGCCAGTTCGTTGCCCGTCGCCGGATCAAGCAGCCGCAACTCGGCGTGGTATGGGCGGTTGGCCATGACCCTGTGGACCGACGGCGAGCGGAAGGTGTACTGCAGCATGCCGTCGCGCGCAGTCTGGCGTACCCGCAGCGGGTCGCCGCCGGCGGGATCCTCGAACACCGCCTCGAGAAGTGTCCCGGCCGGAATCGACCTGACCGGCTTGACGACGAAACCGTAGTCGGCCTCGGCCAGGCGGTAGTTGAAGATGAACCCGCCGCCGATAAATTCGATGTAGGGCCGCGAAGGATCGTCACTGCTGCAGGCCGTGAAAATCAGGAACATGACAAGCAGGGGCGAATAGCAATGTCTGGAGGTCGGGCTCACCGGGGCAGCGTCGCATCGTGGTGTGGGGCCGTCAATTATCACGCATGCCCTGGTGGTCGGTTGCCGCGACCATCGACCATACTTCCTGTGAACCACCGAAGGAGAGGTGAGTGATTATGCCCAGCGCAAAGAGCACGAACTGGAGTGCAGGAGCCGCCACCAGTCAGGTCATCGCCATCGTCCTGATCCTGTGGCATGGCGCCGGCTTCGCTACGACACCGCCACCGGCGCTCGGGGCGATGGCCAACGCCACCTACCCGGGCATCATGGATGCCCCGGTGACCCTGCATGATGGCCAGTGGGAAGGGCAGCCGTATGCCGAGGGAGGCGCGTCCCGGCCACGAGTCACGCTGGTTTCCGGGTTTCGTGTCGCCGGCGATCTCGATGGCGACGGAATGCCCGAGGCAGTGGTGCTGCTGGCAGCCTCGACCGGCGGATCCGGCACCTTCTCTCATCTC
>CAXMPC010000097.1:0-2466 GCA_964195335.1 uncultured Gammaproteobacteria bacterium
TGCTTGTAAATTCGATGCAATCGATCTCGAGATGCAGGAACAAACCATCGACTTTAACGCCGGCGCCATTATCTGGGCCACCGGCTGGCAGCCGTATGATGCTGACAAGATTCAGCCCTACGGCCATGACCGCTATGACAACGTCGTCAGCAGTGTCGAGTTTGAGCGTATGCTCGACCCGTTCGGCCCGACCGGCGGCAAGATCGTGCGCCCGGGTGATGGCAAGGAAGCAAAAAATGTCGCCTTTATCCAGTGTGCCGGTTCACGTGACCGCAACCACCTGAAGCACTGCTCACGCATCTGCTGCATGGCGACACTGAAGCAAACTACCTACCTGCGCGAGAAATTCGGCGACGACTTCGAGGCCAGCGTCTATTACATCGACATCCGCGCCATCGACCGCATCGATGACTTCCACCGCCAGGTCCTGGCCGACCCCAACGTGAAGTTCATCAAATCGAAAGTGGCCAACATCACCGAAGACCGGGAGAGCCACGGGCTGCTGCTGCACGGCGTCGACACCGAGGGCTACCACCGCTACAGCAACCCGCACGACCTGGTCGTGCTCGCCACCGGCATGGAACCGAGCGTTCCGGCCGGGCAGGTCCCGGGTCCGGTCACCGGGGACGATTTCGGCTTCGTGGCCTCCGACGGCGCCATTTTCGGCGCCGGCTGCGCCAGTGAGGCGCTGGACGTGAACCGGGCGGTACAGAACGCCACTGCGGCCGCACTGCGCGCCATCCAGGTGGTCAATCGCGCGGCAGGGACGGAGAACTGAGATGGCTGACGAAAAGAAATTCGGCGCCTATATCTGCACCGGCTGCGGCCTCGGCGAGCGGCTCGACACCGCTGCATTGACCAATGTTGCCAGTCGCGACGGCAAGATGGGCGTGGTCCGCGAACACGACTTCCTGTGCAACGGCGAGGGGGTGCAACTGATCCGCGACGACCTCGCCTCGGGCGAGGTGGACCACGTCGTCATCGCCGCCTGCTCACGCCGCGCCAAGACCGAGGCATTCGCTTTCGACGACGTCGCCATGGCCCGCGCCAACCTGCGCGAGGGGGTGATCTGGAGCCAGCCCGACAGCGACGAGGCGCGCGAAACGACCCAGGAGATGGCCGAGGACTACGTCCGCATGGCCTGCGCCGAGATCAAGTTCATGACCACGCCTCAGGGCGACCCGGTCGGCGATACCAGCCGGCGCATCCTGGTCGTCGGTGGCGGCATCTCCGGCATGACTTCGGCGATCGAGTCGGCCCGGGCTGGCTACGACGTCACCATCGTCGAAAAAGCGGCCGCCCTCGGCGGCCACGCCGCGGCCCTCCACCGGCGCATCCCGCAACGGCCGCCCTACCGCGAACCGGAAGGCAACGGGATAGAGGAGATGATCGCGGCAATCGAGGCCGACGCGCGCATCGAGGTGCGGCTGAATGCCACGCTGACCAGCACCGACGGCGCGCCCGGCCGCTTCGAGGTCGAGATCGGCACCGAGAGCGGTGCGATAGCCAGCCAACGCTTCGGCGCTATCGTCATGGCGACCGGCTACACCGACTACGACATGACCAACCTGCCGGAACTCGGCGGTGGCAAGAGTCCCGACGTGGTCGACCAGGCCGGCTTCGAGGCGCTGGTCAAGGCGGCCGACGGCGGCCCGATCAAGTGCCCGACCGACGGCCGCGAGGCCAGCCACGTGGTTTTCGTCCAATGTGCCGGCCAGCGCTCCGAGCAGGAGGGTCATCTCCCCTACTGCTCCGGCCACTGCTGCCTGACCTCGGTCAAGCAGGCGATGCATGCCCGTGACGCCGGCGCCAACGCCACGGTGCTGTTCAGTGACCTGCGCACCCCGGGCGCGGCTGGCGAAGAGTTCTACCGTGCCGGCCAGGACTGCGGCGTCACCTTCAGCAAGGGCGTCGTCAGCGAGGTTATCCCCGGCGACGGCGGTCTCGAGGTCCGCTTCAACGACCAGATCCTCGACGAGGCCATCAGTCTGCGTGCCGACCTGGTCGTGCTCGCGACCGGCATGGTGCCCAACAGCGGCGTCAACATCGACACCATCGTGCTCGAGGAAGACGAAGAGGGCCCTGGCGAAGCCACAGGAGCCGAAGGCAACGTAACTGACAACACCGTCACCATCCCGGTCGAGTCGATCCTCAACCTGAAGTATCGCCAGGGTCCGGACGTGCCACAGCTCAAGCACGGCTTTGCCGACTCGCACTTCATCTGCTTCCCGTACGAATCGCGCCGCACCGGCATCTACCCGACCGGTCCGGTGCGCCGGCCGATGGACATGCAGCAGGCGCAGGAAGATGCGACCGGCGCGGCGTTGAAGGCGATCCAGGCGGTCGAAGGCGCCGCGCTCGGCCGTGCCGCCCACCCGCGCTCGGGCGACCTGTCGTTTCCCTCCTTCCGCAAGGAGGGCTGCACCCAGTGCAAACGCTGCACCGTCGAGTGCCCGTTCGGTGCCA
>CAXMPC010000098.1:0-23917 GCA_964195335.1 uncultured Gammaproteobacteria bacterium
ATGGTCAAATCGGTCATCCTGGCCTTTCGCGCCGCGTCCAATGCGCGCGATGTCAATGCGGTGGTGTTTACCGCGGTCGGCGACAAGGCGTTCTGCACCGGTGGCAACACCAAGGAATACGCCGAGTATTATGCCGGCCGACCGCATGAGTATCGCCAGTACATGCGCTTGTTCAACGACATGGTCTCGGCGATTCTGGGCTGTGACAAGCCGGTGGTCTGCCGGGTGAACGGGATGCGCATCGGTGGCGGCCAGGAAATCGGCATGGCCTGCGATTTTTCGATCGCCCAGGACATGGCGCGGTTTGCCCAGGCCGGCCCCAAGCATGGTTCGGCGGCGATCGGCGGCTCGACCGATTTCCTGCCGGTGATGATCGGCTGCGAACAGGCGATGGTTTCCGGTGTGTTGTGCGAGAGTTTTTCGGCCCACAAGGCCATGCGCCTCGGAATTATTGCGGATATCGTTCCGGGCCTGAAGGTGGACGGGAGTTACATCGCCAACCCGTTGGTCGAGACCGAAATGAAAACCGATGAATGGGGCCGGATCATCCACGGCGAGCCCAAGACCGGTGAGGCTTTGGCCGAGGGAAAAGCCCTGGTGAAACGCGGTGAGATTGATCTCGGCGCGCTGGATGCGAAGGTCGAGGAACTCTGCACCAAGCTGATGCTGACCTTCCCCGACTGCACCACGAAATCGGTTGAAGAGCTGCGCAAACCCAAGCTGAACGCCTGGAACGCCAACAAGGAAAACTCGCGCGCCTGGCTGTCGCTGAACATGATGACCGAAGCGCGCGCCGGTTTTCGTGCCTTCAACGAGGGCAACCGGGAGGATGGCCGCGAGGTCGACTTCGTGGCGCTGCGTCGGGAGCTGGCTACCGGCACGAAATGGTCGGAGGATTATATCGACAGCCTGATGCCGGGTGCGCGCAAATGAGCGATCCGCTCAAGATATGGCTCGACCGGAACGGCGTTTTGCTGCGCCTGCGGCTCGACCGTCCGAAGGCCAATATCGTCGATGCCGAAATGATTGCGGCGCTCGATACGGCATTAGCTGAGAACCAGGGCAATTCAGGATTGGCGGCGGTGCTGATCGACGCATCAGGTCCGCATTTCAGTTTTGGCGCAAGCGTCGAGGAGCACCTGCCGGACAGCTGTGCAGATATGCTCGGGGCGCTGCACGCGCTGGTGCGGCGCATGGTGGAATATCCGGTGCCGATCCTTGTGGCGATCTGCGGGCAGTGCCTTGGCGGAGGTCTGGAAGTGGCGGCGGCGGGACATCGCCTGTTCGCCGAGCCGGACGCCAACCTGGGTCAGCCGGAAATGCAGCTTGGGGTGTTTGCGCCTGCCGCCTCTTGCCTGTTGCCCGAGCGGATCGGTCAGTCGCGGGCCGAGGACCTGCTTTATTCCGGGCGCAGTGTATCCGGCGAGGAAGCGCTTGCCATCGGTCTGGTCGATGCGGTGGCCGAAGACCCGCAAGCGGCGGCACTTGAATATTTCGACAAACACCTTGCCGGCAAAAGCGCCAGTTCGCTGCGGCTGGCGGTCAGGGCCGCGCGCCTCGGGTTCACCGGGCGGGTGCTGGCGAAACTCGCGGCGGTGGAGCGCCTCTATCTGGACGAACTGATGTCAACGCGCGACGCGGTGGAGGGTCTCGAGGCCTTCCTCGCCAAGCGCCCGGCAAAGTGGGAAAACCGATGACAACGCCATCGACAAGCGAGATCGTTGCCCGCTGCAAGGCGCTTTATGAAGATCTGAATTTTACCACGGCGCGGGAATGGAAAGCAGCCGTGCCGGGCCGCAAGGTGATCGGTTTCATGCCGGTCTATGTCCCGCGCGAAATCATTCACGCGGCGGGGATGCTGCCGCTCGGGATCATGGGCGGGGGCGACAATCTCGAAGTGATCCACGGCGATGCGTACTACCAGAGCTACATTTGCCGTATCCCGCGCTCGACCATCGAACTGGGCATCACCAAACGCCTCGACTTTGTCGATGGCATGCTCTTCCCGAGCATCTGCGATGTCATCCGCAATCTGTCGGGCATGTGGAAGCTGATGTTCCCGGACACCTACGTGCGCTATGTCGACGTGCCGCAGAACTACCAGGACGACATCGGCGGACTCTTCTATCAGCAGGAGATGCGCGAACTGCTCGAGGGGCTCGAGGAGCTCGCCGGGCGTAAGGTCAGCGACGACGACCTGCGCAACTCGATCAAGGTGTTCAACGTCAATCGCGACCTGATCCGCCAGCTCTACGCCCAGCGCTCCGCCGAGCCGTGGAAAGTGCCAACCTCCGAGCTCTACCTGGTGACCCGCGCCGGGATGGTGCTGCCGGTCGAGGAGCACAACGCCATGCTGAGTGAGTATCTGGCGGCCGTGGTCCACGAAGACAAACCGCGGCGCGACAATTGCCGGATCATCATCAACGGCTCGTTCTGCGAGCAGCCACCGCTGAACCTGATCAAGTCGATCGAGATGGCCGGCTGCTACATCGTCGACGACGACTACATGCAGGTGAACCGCTGGCTGAAGCACGAGGTGCCGACCGACATCAACCCGTTCGAGGCGCTCTCCAAGGCCTTCCTGCACGACTCGGCCGACACCGCCGCGAAGTACGCCGAGACCGAAGAAGACGTTGGCAAACAGCTGGTCGAGTCGATCAGGGAGAACCGGGCCGAGGGCGTGATCTTCGCCGCGCCGAGCTTCTGCGACCCGGCGCTGCTGTGGCGGCCGATGCTCGCCGACAAGATCTCCGAGCACAATGTCCCATACATCTCGTTCAAGTACGCGGAGAACTCCGGGCAGATGGCACCGATCCGCGAACAGGCCGGCACCTTCGCCGATTCAATCAAGTTGTGGAGCTGAGATCATGAGCAACCAAGCCGAGACCGAGGTGATCAAAGAACCCTCGATGATCATGCAGAAGGAACTCATCACCAGCAATTACGATGCGCTTACATCGACCGCCGAGACGGGCAGAAAGGTGGCGAGCACCTTCGTGCCCGGCAACCTCAACGAGCTGATCCGCTGCTTCGACCTGGTCAACAACCTGCCGGAGATCAACGCGATCAACAACGGCATGCGCAAGAAGACCGGCGGCATGATCATGGACGCCGAGAAGTCGGGCCATTCGGAAGATGTCTGCACCTACGTCAAGTCCGACATCGGCATGATGAGCCAGGGCAATATCGCGCCCAACGGCAAGCCGATGCCGCGCCCCGACGTGCTGCTGCTCTCCTACACTGGCTGCTACACGTTCATGAAGTGGTTCGAGCTGTTGCGCCACGAGTACCACTGCCCGACCCTGATGCTCCAGGTGCCCTACCAGGGCGACGGCAAGATCACCAAGAACATGATCAGCTACGTCGTCAAGCAGCTCAAGGAAGTGGTGATCCCTGGCCTCGAAGAGGTCTCCGGCGTCAAGTTCGATATCGACCGGCTGCGCGAGATGATGAGGCTGTCGGCGCAGGCCGAGGACAACCTGGTCTGGGTGCTCGAGTCGGCCAAGAACAAGCCGAGCCCGATCGACGCCTACTTTGGTGCCGTCTACTACATGGGACCGATCTTCACCGCGTTCCGTGGCACCCAGGAGGCGGTCGAGTACTACAACGTGCTGCGCAAGGAGGTCCAGGACCGCATCGACAAGGGACAGGGTCCGATCACCCCGGAAGGCGAACAGACCGACCAGCGCTACCGCCTGGTGGTCGAGGGTCCGCCCAACTGGACCAGTTTCCGCGAGTTCTGGAAGCTGTTCTACGACGAAGGCGCGGTGGTCGTCGCCAGCACCTACTCCAAGGTCGGCGGTCTTTACGACCAGGGTTTCCGCCACGATGCCGACAACCCACTCGAGTCGCTCGCCGAGTACTGCCTGAGTTGTTACACCAACAACAACATGCCGCAGCGCGTCGACCTGATCGAGCAGTACATGAACGAGTACGAGGCCGACGGCTTCCTGACCAACTCGATCAAGAGCTGCAACAGCTTCGCCGCCGGCGAACTGCTGATGATGCGCGAAATCGAAAAGCGCACCGGCAAGCCCGGTGCCTTCATCGAGACCGACCTGGTCGACCCGCGCTACTTCTCGCACGCCAACGTCAAGAACCGGCTCGAGAGTTACTTCCAGATGATCGAGCAGCGTCGTGGCGGCAGTAAGCCGATCGCGGCCTGAGGAGTCAGAAAATGAAATGTTTCATTGGCATTGATCTCGGCTCGACCACCACCAAGGCGGTGGTCCTGGACGAGCAGGGCAAGCAACTCGGCCATGGCATCACCAACTCGCGTTCGAACTACGACACCGCGAGCGCCGTGGCCAAGCAGGAGGCGTTCATCGACGCCCGCCTGACACTGTTCCGGCGCGGCCTCGACGGGGTCGCCGGACTGGAAGGCAAGCTCGACGAGCTGATCGAGGGGCTGGAGCGCAACTTCCGCCTTGAGCAGTTCCTCGAACAACTGCAGGACCTCCAGGACACCTGCCTGAAAAATGGTGAGGACCTGCGCTTCGCCAAGATTCGCAAGGCGCTTGCCGAGTCGATCGACGAAACGTTCGTGCAGCTGCGCGAGAAAGTCCAGGACCTCTACGCCCCTGGCGTCGAGCGCAAGTCGGACTTCTTCCGCGACCTCGCCGGATCGCAGTACATGCAGCTCGCCGAGGCGGTTGCCGAGCAGTCCGGGGTCCCGTTCGACGCCATGCTCAATGTCTACGACAAGTCGATCATCGAAGTCGAAAACCGGCCGCCGGCCGGCGACATGATCGGCAAGTTCCCGCGTGCACTGCACCGGGTGATGACCGAGGAGCAGCACGACTTCAAGGCCGACGAGAACTCGGTCGCCGCGCCGATCAAGGCGGCGCTGGAACTCGAGCTCGAGGAGACCTACGTCGTCGGCACCGGCTACGGCCGCGTGCGACTGCCGTTCCCGAAGGAGCACATCCGCTCCGAGATCCTCTGCCACGGCCTCGGTGCCCACCTGATGTATCCGAACACGCGCACCGTGCTCGACATCGGCGGCCAGGACACCAAGGGCATCCAGGTGGATGACAGCGGTATCGTCGTCAACTTCCAGATGAACGACCGTTGTGCCGCCGGTTGCGGCCGCTACCTCGGCTACATCGCCGACGAGATGAACCTCGGCCTGCACGAACTCGGCCCGCTGGCGATGAAGTCGACCAAGAACGTACGTATCAACTCGACCTGCACCGTGTTCGCAGGTGCCGAGTTGCGCGATCGGCTCTCCCTCGGCGAAAAGCGCGAGGACATCATGGCCGGTCTGCACCGCGCCATCATCCTGCGGGCAATGTCGATTCTGTCGCGCTCCGGCGGAGTGGAGGACGAGTTCACCTTTACTGGCGGCGTGGCCAAGAACGAGGCCGCGGTCAAGGAACTGCGCAAGCTGATCGCCGAGAACTACGGCGAGCGGACCATCAACATCAACCCGGACTCGATCTACACCGGGGCACTGGGCGGCGCGGAATTCGCCCGGCGCGCAGTCATGGAGGCGGCATAACATGGCCATTACAGCAGGCATTGATCTGGGGACCGGTGCGGTCAAGACTGTCTTGTTCAACGTCGACGGCGATAACATCGAGTGGCTGGCCAAGCGTGTCGATCGCATCCGCAACCGCGACCCGTTGCAGTTGTCGCGGCGCGCATTCGAAGAACTGCTAGCAGAACAAGGCGTGCAGGAGAGCGATCTCGACTACGTCGCCACCACCGGCGACGGCGAGAACATCACCTTCTCCACCGGCCACTTTTTCTCCATGACCACGCACGCACGCGGCGCCATCTACCTCAATCCGGAGGCCCGCTCGGTGCTCGACATCGGTGCGCTCAACGGCAAGGCGATCAAGGTCGACGAGCGCGGCAAGGTGCTCACCTACCGCATGACCAGCCAGTGCGCCTCGGGGTCGGGCCAGTTCCTCGAGAACATCGCCCGCTATCTCGGCATCGCCCAGGAGGAGATCGGCCCGCTGTCGAGGCAGGCCGACGACCCGGAGACGGTGTCGAGCATCTGCGCCGTGCTGGCCGAGACTGACGTCATCAACATGGTCTCGCGCGGCATCTCGGCGCCGAACATCCTCAAGGGCATCCACCTGTCGATGGCCGGGCGCCTGGCCAAACTGCTCAAGGTGATCAAGGCCGGCGAGGGCGTCACGCTGATGACCGGTGGTCTGGCCCTTGACGAGGGACTGGTCGCCGCGCTCAATGAGTCGCTCGATAAGCAGAAACTCAAAAACGACGCAATGGGACACGAGGACTCGATCTACGCCGGCGCCATCGGCGCGGCGATCTGGGGCGCGTTCCGTCACGAAAAACTGCAGCAGCAGGGCGGCCTCGCCAAGGCCTCTTGAGGCCGGACCGGACTAGAAACAGGAGCGATCATGGCTGACAACGACATCACCATCCGCCCGCTGACGATCAATGACCTCGATGCCGTGGTGGTCCTCGACCGCCACCTCAGCCAGGTCTCGCGGCGCGGCTTTTTCGAAAAACGTCTCAAGGCACAGACACGCGATGCCGACGCTTTTGTCTCTATCGCCGCGTGCGAAGGGCACGAAATGGTCGGCTTCTCGCTGGCGCATATCCTCCACGGCGAGTTCGGAGGCTTGGCCACCGTTGCCGTGCTCGACGCCTTGACGGTAGCACCCGAGCGCCAGGCGTCCGGCATCGGCCACGAACTGATGGAGGCGCTGTGCAAGGGCGCTGCCGAGCGTGGCGCGACCGAGTTGCAGACCCAGGCCGGCTGGGACGAGACCGAGTTGCTCGGCTTTTTCGCCTCGGTCGGTTTCACGCTGGCGCCGCGTCTCGTGCTCGAGCGCGATGCTGCCGGCGCCGAGTTCTGAGCAGGGGACAGGTATGAGCAACAATCAGCATCCGACGACCCAGGAACTGGTCAACCAGTTCTCCCAGGATCCCAACTACAGCGACCCGAACGCCGACGATTTCGAGGCGTTGTCGCGTGACGATGTCGCCGTGCGCAGCCTCGATGCCGCCGACCTTGTGGCACTGGTGCGTATCGACAAGCACATCACCGGCCGCGACCGCACCGCCTACTATCGGCGCAAGGTCGATGAGGCGCTGCAGGAGTCGGGTATCCGCCTGTCCCTGGTCGCCGAAGACGACGGCATCGTGGTCGGCTTCATCATGGCACGGGTCGACTACGGTGAGTTCGGCCAGACGGCGACCACCGCGGTGATCGACACTATCGGCGTCAATCCGTCATTCCACGGGCGCAGCATCGGTGCCGCTCTGGTCTCCCAACTGCTGGCCAACCTCGCTTCGCTGCGGGTCGAGACCGTGCGCACCATGGTCTACTGGGACAACTTCGGCCTGCTGCGCTTCCTGCAGCGGTCGGGATTCCGCCCGGCGCAGCGGCTGACCTTCAGTCGACCGCTCGGCTGACGGTTGCCATGGAAGAAAGCGCCGTACCGACGTGGGATTTCCGTGATCGTGCCGCCGTGGTTACCGGTGGCTGTCGCGGCATCGGCCGGGCTATAGCCGAAGCGCTGGTCGCGGCCGGAGCCGAGGTCCACGTCTTCGATGTCGGTGCGCCGGACGACGATCCGCCGTTCACCTGCCACGAGGTCGACGTCAGCGATTCGGCCAGCGTCGCGGCGGCGGTGGCTCGGCTGCCGGAGAACGCCACCTTACTGGTCAACAACGCCGGCATCACCCGCGATCGCAGCCTGGCCAAGATGAGCGACGAGGAGTGGCAGTCGGTGTTGTCGGTCAATCTGACCGGTGCCTTCAATACCCTGCGCGCATTGGCCCCGCGCATGCGTGCTGCCGGCCACGGACGTATCGTCAACATCACCTCGATCAACGGCCTGCGTGGCAAGTTCGGCCAGGCCAACTACAGTGCCGCCAAGGCGGGACTGGTCGGGCTGACCAAGACCGTGGCCAAGGAACTCGGCCCCAAGGGCGTGACGGTCAACGCCGTCGCCCCCGGCATGGTGATGACCGAGATGGCCAAGACGTTGCCGCAGGAAATTCTTGATGCGGCACTGGCCGAGACCGCCACGAAGCGGCTGGCCGAACCGTCCGACATTGCCCACACGGTGCTGTTCCTGCTTTCGGATGCGGCGCGCATGGTCACCGGCGAGGTGATCAAGGTCGACAGCGGCCAGTACATCTGAACCAAAACCACGAACACCGGCGCGGCCATGACCGCCCGAAGATTTTTCCTGGAGGATTGTGATGAGCGCAGACAACAAGGCCCGCCCCGAATTCAGCTGGGAAGACCCGCTGCTGCTAGACGACCAGTTGAACGAAGAGGAACGGTTGATCCGCGACGCAGCCTACGATTATTGCCAGGAGCAGCTGCTGCCGCGCGTGGTCGAGGCCAACCGCCACGAGATCTTCGACCGCGAAATCATGAACGAGATGGGTGAACTCGGGTTCCTCGGTGCGACCCTGCCCGAGCAGTACGGTGGTGCCGGCGTCAACTACGTCAGCTACGGCCTGGTCGCCCGCGAGGTCGAGCGGGTCGACTCCGGCTACCGCTCGGCGATGAGCGTGCAGTCGTCACTGGTGATGTACCCGATCCACGCCTACGGTAGCGAGGCGACGCGCGAGAAGTACCTCCCCAAGCTTGCTACCGGCGAGTGGGTCGGCTGTTTCGGCCTGACCGAGCCCGATGCCGGCTCCAACCCCGCCGGCATGAAGACGCGGGCGAAGAAGGTCGACGGTGGTTACAAGCTCAGCGGTTCCAAGATGTGGATCACCAACTCGCCGATCGCCGACGTCTTCGTCGTCTGGGCCAAGACCGAGGATGACGTCATCCGTGGCTTCGTCCTCGAGAAGGGGATGGACGGCCTCAGCGCACCGAAGATCGAAGGCAAGTTCTCCCTGCGCGCGTCCATCACCGGCGAGATCGTCATGGACGGGGTGTTCGTTCCCGAGGAGAATCTGCTGCCCAACGTCAAGGGGCTGGCCGGTCCGTTCGGCTGCCTCAACCGGGCCCGTTACGGCATCGCCTGGGGCGCCATGGGCGCCGCCGAAGCGTGCTGGCACGCCGCCCGGCAGTACACCCTCGACCGCATCCAGTTCGGTCGACCGCTGGCCGCGACCCAGCTGATCCAGAAAAAACTGGCCGACATGCAGACCGAGATTACGCTTGGCCTGCAGGGCTGCCTGCGTCTCGGTCGCCTGTTCGACGACGGGCGGGCGGCACCCGAGGCGATCTCGCTGATGAAGCGCAACAACTGCGGCAAGGCACTCGACATCGCCCGTGTCGCCCGCGACATGCACGGCGGCAACGGTATCGCCGACGAGTTCCACGTCATTCGCCATGTCATGAACCTCGAGGCGGTCAACACCTACGAAGGCACGCACGATGTTCACGCCCTGATCCTCGGTCGCGCCCAGACCGGGATCCAGGCGTTCTACTGACGGCAGGTTTCCTCCTGGTGGACGCCGGCCTGGTGCCGGCGTTTTTTTCTGTCGGATGACGGTCCGGAGGCGCATTCGAGAAGGGTCGCTATCGCCCCTGCCGCCCTGTCTGGAGGCGGTCCATGGCCATGACGGGCCAGGGGTGACAGGACCGTGCGCCCCCTTATAATGAGTCGCTCTCGAGGGGGCGGCGGGATCCCGGCTGGGCCACGTGGCTGGTGCCTACCCAAGCCCCTACCCGCACGTGGTACAGAAGCGCGTAGCGCCACACCGCAAGACACCTTCAGGAGGATCTCACCACATGAAAAAACGTACTCTGCTCCAGTTCGGCCTTGTTGCCGGCCTGCTCGTCGCGACCGGCGCCCAGGCCGCCACCCTGAACCTGTCGTCCTGGCTGCCAGCCGGCCACCCGATCGTCAAGGACATGATCATCCCGTGGACCGAGCAGGTCGCCGAGGCGACCGACGGCCGGGTGACCATCAAGGTCCTGCCGAAGCCGCTCGGCAACCCGCCGTCGCACTTCGACCTGGCCATGAACGGCATCGCCGACGTCACCTACGGGGTGCACGGCTACCAGCCGGGCCGCTTCCTGCTGACCAAGGCGGTCGAGTTCCCGTTCCTCGGCAACAGCGCCGAATCGGTATCGGTCGCCTACTGGCGCATCTACAAGAAGTACCTCGAGCAGGCCAACGAGCACGACGGCGTGCAGGTTCTCAGTATGTTCACCCACGGTCCGGGGCAGATCTACAACGCCAAGCGCCCGATCAAGGACGTTCAGGACCTCGACGGCCTGAAGATCCGTGTCGGCGGCGGCGTGGTCAACGACGTGGCCAAGGCGATCGGTGTCACACCGCTGCTGAAGCCGGCGCCGTCCTCCTACGAACTGATGGCCAACGGCGTGGCCGACGGCGTCTTCTTCCCGAAAGAGTCGATCAAGTCGTTCAAGCTGACCAAGCTGGTGCGCTACGCGACCCTGGTCCCGGACGGCCTCTACAACGTCAGCTTCTTCCTGGTGATGAACCCGAAGACCTTCGCCAGCCTGTCGAAGGCTGACCAGGCGGCGGTGATGAAGGTCTCTGGCGAAAACTTTGCCCGACTCTCCGGCAAGGCCTGGGACCGGGCTGACGTCCTCGGCGTCGAGGCGATGAAGGCCGACGGGGTGCAGGTGATCGATGCCACGCCCGACCTGGTCAACCAGATCAAGGCGCGTACTGCCAGTCTCGAGGACAAGTGGATCGGTGACGTCAAGAGCAAGGGTGTCAACGGCTCCGTGGTCATGTCCGACCTGCGCGCCGAGATCGCCAGGGTTGCCGCCGGCAAGTAAGGGAGCCCCTGGCCAGGCCATGAACGTCTATCTTGCGCACAGGATGTCCAGTTTTATTGGCACAAAGCCTCACAATAGCCAGCTATTACGAGCGCTTCGCGACTCGACTCTCAACAGCCTGAATCGCAAGCTGCATCGTCCAGGCCTGATCAGAGGTTCCTGAGTGGACCCAACAGGGACCACGCCCGGCATTTCCCGTCCCACCGGGCCCGCGGTGCAGCGTTGGTTGCAACGCGGGCTCGGCGGCTTGGCCGCCACCCTGCTCTTCTTCATGATGGCGTTGACGTTTGTCGACGTCATCGGTCGTTACCTGTTCAACATGCCGGTCTACGGCGGCTTCGAGATGACCGAGGTGGCGCTGGCGACCATGATTTTCGCCGGCTTGCCGCTGGTCACCGCGCGTGACGAGCACGTCACCGTCGATCTGTTCGACCGCATGATCCCGGCCGGTATCCACCACCTGCGCAACGCCGCTATTGCCGTCCTGTGCGCGGTACTGCTGTTCATCCTCAGTTACCACGTCTGGCAGAAGGCGGGTGCCAGCGTTCGCTACGGCGACGTCACCGCGATCCTCGAAATCCCCCTCGGCCCGATGGTCTACTTCATGAGCGTGATGATTGCGGCGACCGGACTGGTCTACCTGTGGCTCGCCCGGGAACAGCTGCGCCGTGACAACTGAACCCCACAACATCGACCCGCACCGATGACCGAGTCGCTGATCGCCTTTGCCATCCTGCTGGCGCTGGTCGCACTGCGCGTGCCGATCGCCTTCGCCATGGGACTGGTCGGCTTCGCCGGTTTCGGCATCGCCGTCGGCTGGTCACCGTCGATGGCGATGGCCGTCAATGTCACCTACGAGACCGGTCTCGCCTACAGCCTGTCGGTGGTACCGCTGTTCATCCTGATGGGCAACTTCGTGCGCCAGGCCGGGCTCTCCGACGAACTTTACGCCGCCTCCTACGCTTTTCTTGGCCATCGCCGCGGTGGTCTGGCGATGGCCACCATAGTGGCCTGCGGTGGGTTCAGTGCGGTCTGCGGTTCGAGCCTGGCGACGGCGGCGACCATGTCCAAGGTGGCGATGCCGCCGATGCGCCGCTTCGGTTATGCCGACAGTCTGGCTGCCGGCTCGATTGCCGCCGGGGGCACGCTTGGGATCCTGATTCCACCGAGCGTGATCCTGGTGATCTACGGCATCATGACCGAGTCCAACATCGGCCTGCTGTTCATCGCCGGCATCCTTCCCGGCATCCTCGGCATCGCCCTCTACCTGGTCGCGGTGATGATCACCGTGCGCCTCAACCCGGCCGCTGGTCCGCCCGGCGAGCGCCTGGGTTGGCCCGAGCGCTGGCGTGCGCTGGCCGGCGTCTGGGGCGTGCTGGTGCTGTTCACACTGGTTATCGGCGGCATCTACGGCGGTGTCTTCACGCCGACCGAGGCGGGTGGTATCGGCGCCTTCGGCGGCTTCCTGTTCGCACTGTTCCGCCGCCGGCTCGGATGGAACGATCTGATACAGATTCTGATCGAGAGCGTGCGCACCACGGCCATGGTCTTCACCATCCTGATCGGTGCGCTGATCTTCTCCAACTTCATCAATGTCGCCGGCATGCCCTCGGAACTCGGCGACATGGTCACCTCCTACGGCCTGTCACCACTGTTCGTGGTACTGCTGATCATGGCGATATACGTGGTGCTCGGGTGCGTGCTCGAGAGCATGTCGATGATCCTGCTGACCGTGCCGGTCTTCTACCCGCTGGTGCAGGGGCTCGACTTCGGCTCCCTGATGGATCCGGAGATGGTGCTGATCTGGTTTGGCATCGTCATCGTCGTGGTTACCGAGATCAGTCTCATCACGCCACCGGTCGGGCTCAACGTCTTCGTCCTCAACGGCATGCTGCCCGACGTGCGTCTGGCGACCATTTTCAAGGGCGTGACCCCGTTCTGGATGGTCGACATCGTGCGCCTGGCACTGCTGGTGCTGATCCCGACGATCTCGCTCTGGCTGCCGTCGCTGATGGTGCGCTGACATGGCGGCCTACCGTGCCGAGATTCCCTACGGCGCCTACTGGTCGACGCCGTTCGCGCGTTGGCAGGGGAGCTTCGCCAGCCTGCACGCCGTGCGGTTCGCCGCCTGGGTAACACAACGTGAACTGGCACGGCGCGAGCTGGTGGCCGAGGCGTTCGATTACGGCGTTCTCGGTACCACCGTGCCGCAGCAGCACGCCTTCTACGGCCTGCCGTGGTTTGCCGGCCTGGCCGGACTCGGCCAACTGACCGGACCGACCATCAACCAGGCGTGCGCCACCGGTGCGCGGGCGCTGCTCGCCGGGGTACAGGAGATCGACTCTGGCCTGGCTTCGGTGGCGTTGGTGGCGACCTGCGACCGCACCTCCAACGGCCCCCATCTCTACTATCCTGACCCTCGCGCTCCCGGCGGGACCGGTACGCACGAGGACTGGGTGCTCGACAATTTCAACCGCGACCCGCTCGGCCCGCACGCCATGCTGCAGACGGCCGAGAACGTCGCCGCCCGGCACGGCATCACCACCGCCGAGCAGCACGCCGTCGTGTTGCGCCGTACCGAGCAGTACGGCATGGCACTGGCCGACGGGTCGGCGTTCCTGAAACGCTTCATGACCCTGCCATTCGAGGTGCCGGACCCGCGCCTGCGCAAGGTGGTCGCCACGCTCGACGGTGACGAGGGGATGACGCTGTCGTCCGCCGAAGGGCTTGCCAAGCTGCGCCCGGTGCAGGCGGAGGGGACGGTGACCTTCGGCGGCCAGACCCATCCTGCCGACGGCAGCGCGGCACTGGTCGTGGCCTCGCCGGAACGGGCGCGTGAATTGACCCGCGAGCCCGGCATTCGTATCCGCCTTGCCGGCTTCGGTATGGCACGGACCGAGCTGGCGCACATGCCCGAGGCGACCGTTCCGGCGGCGAAGGCCGCGCTGGAGCAAGCCGGCCTTGCCATCGATCAGCTGGCCGCGATCAAGTCGCACAACCCGTTCGCGGTCAACGACATCCTCTTTGCCCGCGCCACCGGGGCCGACCTCGACCGCATGAACAACTACGGCTGCTCGCTGCTTTGGGGGCATCCGCAGGGGCCGACCGGTCTGCGCAGCCTTATCGAACTGATCGAGGAGCTGGTACTGCGCGGCGGTGGTAGCGGCCTGTTCCAGGGCTGTGCCGCCGGCGACTCGGCGATGGCGGTCGTCCTCACCGTCGACGATGCCCGCAACGGTTGACGGCATGACCCTCGCCGGCTGGATCGACCGTCATGCCGCTTTCACACCGGACAAGGTAGCGCTGGTCCATGCCGATGGCGCGTTGACCTACGCCGAGCTGGCCGATGCCGTGGCCCGCGCCACCGGCATGCTCCACGATCACATCGGCGTGCGCCTCGGCGACCGGGTCGCCTGGCTCGGTCACAACACCCCCGAGATGCTGGTTTTACTGTTCGCCTGCAGTCGTCTCGGGGCGATCTTCCTGCCGTTGAACTGGCGCCTGGCGGCGCCGGAACACGCCTGGATCCTGGAGGACTGCCGGGCGGAAGCCCTGTTCGCCGGAGCTGAGTTCGCCGCCCACGCGGCCGAATTGCATGTGGGCCAGCCCTCTTTGCGCCTGATCGTGACCAACGGACCGGGAGATGGAGCAGAGGACTACGCCACACTGTTAGCCAACGCCTCGCCACTGACGGTCTCGCCGGACGCGGCCGGTCCCGAAACCCCGGTGCTGCTCTGTTACACGTCCGGCACTACCGGTCGGCCGAAGGGGGCGCTGCTCGACCAGCCCGCCCTGCTGTTCAACGCCCTCAACAGCCTGCACATGCATGGCCTCGGTGCTGACGACAGGGTGCTGACCACGCTGCCGATGTTCCATGTCGGTGGGCTCAACATCCAGACCCTGCCGGCCCTGTATGCCGGCGCCACGGTGGTGCTGCACAAGCTGTTCGATCCGCAGGCGACGCTGGCCACGCTGACCGGCGACGGCATCACCCTGGCCGTGCTGGTGCCGGCGCAGCTGGTCGCGTTGCTGGCGATGCCGGAGTGGGCGCAGGCCGACCTCGCCGGCCTGCGCTGTATCACCACCGGTTCGACGCTGGTGCCGCTGGCGCTGATCGAACAGGTCCACGCCCGGGGCATCCCGCTGATCCAGGTCTACGGCTCGACCGAGACCGCGCCGCTTGCCACTTACCTGGTGGCAGCCGACGCGACACGCAAGGCCGGCTCCTGCGGCCTGCCGGCGCTGCACTGCGAGGTGCGCATCGTCGACGAGGCCGGCCACGACGTCACTCCGGGCACTCCCGGTGAACTGCTGGTGCGCGGACCCAACGTCATGCACGGTTACTGGAACCAGCCCGAGACCACCGCCGGGGCGCTGATCGATGGCTGGTACCACAGCGGCGATGTCGGCCATGCCGACGCCGACGGCTACCTCTGGATCGACGACCGCATGAAGGAAGTGATCATCAGCGGCGGCGAGAACATCTACCCGGCCGAGTTGGAGAACCTGCTCGCCGAGCACCCGGACCTGGTCGAGTCCGCGGTGGTCGGGCGCGGTGACCCGAAGTGGGGCGAGGTCCCGGTCGCCGTGGTCGTGGCCCACGCGGGTACCGCCCTCGATGCCGACGCGGTGCGCGGCTTTTTCAAAAACAAGCTGGCCCGCTTCAAACACCCGCACGACGTCGTCTTCCGCGATGCCCTGCCTCGCAACGCCATGGGTAAGGTGGAGAAGGATGCGGTGCGCGTCCTGGTCGCCGAACTCTTTGCCCCCGGCGGAGCCTAACCTGGACATTCGAGAGTACCCCATGATCCACAATGCCCTGGTCGTCGACGATTCGCGCACGGCGCGCTTCATGCTCGCCAAAATACTGCAGCGGCTCGGCGTGGTCACCGCCACCGCCAACTCGGCCGAAGAGGCGCTCGATTACCTCGCCGGCCAGGTCCCCGACGCGATCTTTATCGACCACGTCATGCCGGGCATCGACGGCCTGCACGCTACCCGGCAGATCAAGGGTGATCCGCGTTTCGACAACGTCCCGATCGTCATTTTCACCGCCAAGGAGGGTGACGAATACATCGCCCAGGCCAAGGCACACGGCGCCTACAGCGTGCTGACCAAGCCGCCGACCGACGACTTCGTCCAGGAACTGCTCGACGAACTCGCTGTCGTTACCACAAGAGCCGCCGCCGCGGAGTTGGAGGAGCAACCGTCGCCGGCCGAGGCCATGTCTGCTCCCGGTCTGGCCGAGGACGAGGTCGAGCGGGTAGCGCGTCGGGTGGTCGACGATGCCTTTGGTGCACCGCTCGAGGCGCGGTTGGAGGCGCTGGTCGACGCGCGCATCGCGGCCTTGCACGAGGAGCTGGAGATTCAGCACGGCAGCGATGTCGCCCGTTTCGATGACCTCGCCGCGCAGGCACGTGAGGCGTTCGACCGCGACGGTATCGCCAAGGGTCACGCCGAGCGCAACGACGCCCTGCTGGAGGCAACCGTCGGCCGGGTCGAGGCCCTGCAGTCGGCGATCGACCATGTCGGGCAGGTTGTGGCGCATCACGGTGAAAAGGTCGAGGCGCTGGCCGCCGACGCGGCCGGCCTGGGAGAGCGGGTCGACGGAGTCGCGGCCCTGGGCCCTCGCATCGATGACCTCGACGCCCACCGAGCCGACATGGCCGAGCGGACCGACAAGCTGGTCGAGGCGTACGTCGAACGGTCGTCGCGTCGCTACGCCAAGGCGGTCGCGATCCATGTCCGCAAGGACGCCGCGACACTGGCCAATAAATTGGTGGAGAAGCACGTCGCGGCACTGCGCGACGATCTCGTCCAGGCGCAGACCGACGCCGGGCGCAAGGGCATCCCCCTGCTGCCGACCCTGCTGGCGGTGGTCGCACTCGCCGCTGCCGCCGCGGCACTGTTCCTCGCGCTTGGGTGACCCGGCAGGGGACCTTGGTCAGGCCGTCGCCGTGCCGTGGAGGTGGCCGGCGATCGCGGTCATGAACTGGCTGCCGTAGCGTTCCAGTTTCGCCTGGCCAACACCGCTGACGGCCAGGAACGTGACCTCGTCGGTCGGTTTCAGACGGCACATGTCGAGCAGCGCGGCGTCACCGAAAATCACGTAGGGCGGTTTGCCCTGCTTGTCGGCCAGCTCCTTGCGCAATGCGCGCAGGGCTTCGAACAGCGGCGTGTCGGCGGGCGCCAGGCCGGCCTTCTCGGCCGCGCTGCGGCGGGCCTTTTTCGCCGGTTTGGGTCGGGGCAGGGCCAGTTCCAGGGTCTCCTCGCCGCGCAGCAGCGGTCGCGCCTTGTCGGTGAGGCGCAGCACCGAGTAGTTGGCCAGATCCTGCTCCAGGTAACCACGGTGGATCAGCTGACGGACGATGGCACTCCAGTCGTCGACCGAGCGTTCGCCACCGATGCCGTAGGTGCTCAGGCGGTCGTGACCGAGGGTGCGGATGCGTTCGCTGTCGGCCCCGCGCAGCACGTCGACGACGTGGCGCAGGCCGAAACGCTGGCCCACCCGGTAGACACAGGAGAGCGCCTTCTGCGCGTCCTCGGTGGCGTCGTAGCGCTCCGGCGGGTCGAGACAGATGTCGCAGTTGCCGCAGTCACGGTCGAGTTCCTCGCCGAAGTAGTGCAGCAGTACCCGACGCCGGCAGGTCAGGCTTTCGGCGAAACCGAGCATGGCGCTGAGCTTGTGTGACTCGATGCGCCGTTGGTCGGGGTTGTCGCCCAGGTCGATTAGCCGCCGCGCCGTGACCACGTCTTGCATGCCGTAGAGCAGCAGCGCTTCCGATGGCAGGTCGTCGCGCCCGGCACGGCCGGTCTCCTGATAGTAGCCCTCGAGATGACGCGGCAAGTCGTAGTGGACCACGAAGCGGACGTTGGGTTTGTCGATGCCCATGCCGAAGGCGACCGTGGCCACCACCACCTGCAACTCGTCACGGAGGAACCGTTCCTGCACGTCGTGGCGGGTCTCCTTGGCCAGCCCGGCGTGGTAGGCGGCGGCGCGCAGGCCGCGGTTGGCAAGCTTGTTGGCCACCTCTTCGACCCGCTTGCGACTCAGGGCGTAGACGATGCCCGACTCGTCGGGTCGTGCGGCGAGAAACTGCTCCAGCTGGCGGAAGGGATCGCTCTTCGGCAGCACCGTGTAGCGGATGTTGGCGCGGTCGAACTCGCCGACATGACGCGTGGCGTCCTGCAGCCGCAGCACGAGGACGATGTCGTCGCGGGTCTGTGGATCGGCGGTCGCCGTCAGGGCGATGCGCGGCACGCCTGGAAAGCGGTCGGCGAGCAGGCCGAGCTGGGCGTACTCGGGGCGGAAGTCATGGCCCCACTGCGAAACGCAGTGCGCCTCGTCGATGGCGAACAGTGCCAGGTCGATGCCGTCGAGACGGTCGAGGAAACCGTCGTTCAGCAGCCGCTCCGGTGCGACATAGAGCAGGTCGAGTTCGCCGGCATGCAGCCGCGCCAGCGTCTGCCGTGCCGTGGCAGCGTCGAGAGCCGAGTTGTAGCAGGCGGCCGCGACACCGTTCTCTACCAGCGCATCGACCTGGTCTTTCATCAACGCGATCAGCGGCGAGACGACAATGGCTGTGCCGGGACGGAGCAGTGCCGGCAGTTGGTAGCAGAGCGACTTGCCACCACCGGTCGGCAACAGCACGAAGGCGTCGTGGCCGGCCGCAAGCTCCCCGACGATCGCCCGCTGGTAGGGGCGGAACGAGGAGAAGCCGAAGACCTTCTCGAGGGTCGCGACGATGGCATCGGGTGAGGTCATGGTGGCGCGATTGTAACAACACGCGCGCACAGGCTTCGTGCTGGCGTGGTGGATTGGCGGGTATCCGGGCATAGGCTAGTATCGCCCCCTGGGTTAGCCGTATCGCGAACAAGGGAATGCCGCGTGCGCACCCTCGCCGGGTGTCCACAATCCCTCGAATCACGCCTTACCTGCCGGAGACGCGACGTGCGCGTCCTGGTTGGCGTACGCCGTGGCAACCGCGCATCGACGCGCCCGTGGCACCACCACGCGGGTCGCTGTTTTTAACTGGCGGACTGGCGGAAGGGGAATGGATGAGTGATGAATACGGCTAGAATGATCCTGGGTGCATGCCTGCTTGCGCTGCCGCTGAGCGTGTCTGCCGGCGAGTTCCTGAGCGGCGAGCAGATCACGGCCACGTTTGCCGGCAAGACGACGGCCTGGCAACACATGAAAAAGAGTGATTCGGGGCGCAGTTACACGGCCGCTGACGGGACGATCGTCAAGAAAGAACCTGGCGGGTCGACGGCGACAAGCTCTGTGTCAGCTGGGGCAAGTGCCTTGCCATAGAGCCGGACGGCAATGGCGGCTACTACAAGGTCAAGGGTGGCTCCAAGCGGGTCGTGCACATCACCTCTGTCGAAGACGGCAACATGCTCTAAGCGGTTCCATCCGGTGTCAGCCGTCATGCCCGGACCTTGTGACCGGGGATGGCGGCCATTTCCGTATCCTCACCGCTTCATCTTCCCCTCACCACGTCCGCCGCGGGTCATGCGCTCCCACCCGCCACCCGAGCCAGGCGTCGATAGCGCCGCCAGGGAGAACGGCAAGCCCGGGTGAATGTTGTCGACAGCAACACTCACGATTCACCTGCCATGTACTAGGTTATGGGAAGTCCCATCACCTGCTGGCGATGGCCCGGCATCGACAGTCCGAAGGCTCGTCGCCAACGGCCACGAGGTCACCACACCATGAAAATCGCGGTCACCGCGGCGAGCGGCAAGCTGGGATCGGCGATCGTCGAGGCCCTCGTGCAACTGGTAGGCAGGACGCAGGTCGTCGCCCTGGCGCGCACGCCGGCGAAGGCCGCGCACCTCGGCGTGCAAGTGCGCCCGGGCGACTACCAGGACAGGTCGCAGCTCGAAGCCTCCCTGCAGGGCGTGGATACGGTCCTGCTGGTCTCCGGCATGGACGCGCCGGACAAGCGTGTCGGTCAACACCGCAACGTGATCGAGGCCGCGCGCAGCGCCGGGGTAGGCAAGATCGTCTACACCAGCGTCCAGGGGCCGGACGAGGGCACGGATTTCTCACCGATCGTACAAAGCAATCGGCAGACCGAGACCGATGTCATGAACAGCGGTCTGGCCTGGGTGATCGGGCGCAACGGCATCTACATCGAGCCCGATGTCGAGTACATCGAGAGCTACAGGAAAATGGGCGGGATCTTCAACTGCGCTGGCGACGGCAAGTGCGGTTACACAAGCCGTCCGGAGCTCGCGTTCGCCTACGCCCACCTGCTAACAGAATCCCGGCACGACGGGTCGATCTACAACCTGCACGGTGAGGCCCTGACGCAATCCCGGTTGGTGGACTACCTGAACACGGCATTCGCTACCGGGCTGGCCTACCAGCAGATGACGGTCGAGGCTTACCGCCAGGAGCGCGTTGGTGAGCTGGGTGAATTTCTCGGGGGCGTGATCGCCGGCATCTACCATGGCATCCGGATCGGTGCCTACGACAATCCGAGTCGGTACCAGGAGGCCGCCGGGCGGCCCCACCAGCACTGGGACGATTACTTCGCCCGGGTGGCCGAATCGTGAGATGACCGGTCCCTCGTAAACCAAGCCCCCGGTCGAAGTGACCGGCAACAGCGGAGAGACGTCATGGACAATCGTAAAGTCGTGTCGCGCGATACGTGGCTGGCCGCACGCCAGGAGTTCATGGTCAGGGAGAAGGAGTTCACCCGCCTTCGCGACCAGCTGAGCCAGGCCAGGCGCGAGTTGCCGTGGGTAAGGGTCGAGAAGGAGTACCTGTTTGATGGTCCGGGTGGCGAGGAGACCTTGCGCGATCTCTTCGCCGGCCGCAGTCAGCTGATCGTCTACCACTTCATGTACGGACCTGACTGGGAGGAGGGCTGCCCGAGTTGCTCTTTCTGGGCGGACAACTTCGACGGCATCGACACCCATCTCGCACACCGTGACATCAGCCTGGTAGCTGTTTCCAGGGCACCCTTGGCGACCTTGGAGGCCTACCGGGAACGCATGGGCTGGGGCTTCAAATGGGTCTCCTCACTCGGCAACGATTTCAATTTCGACTACCAAGTCTCGTTCAGCGCGGCGTCCCTGGAGCAGGGCAAGCCGAACTACAATTTCGGCACGGTGCCGTTCGATGGCGAGGAGGCGCCGGGGATCAGCGTTTTCGCCAAGAACGAGCTGGACGAGTTGTTCCACACCTATTCGTGCTATGCGCGTGGCCTGGACATGCTGAACGGCGCCTACCATTACATGGACCTGGTACCGAAAGGTCGCGACGAGGATGGTTTGCCCTACACCATGGCGTGGTTGCACCGTCACGACCAGTACGGCGCCGACGATGAATCCTGAATCAATGGGTCCCCGGAGGTCATGACGGCCGATGCGAGACGGACGTGAGCCGGGCGCTTTTTCTCGCAGTCGCCCTGTCAGCATCTGTTGCTGTAGCGTCCGAGGCCAGGAGTGGCGTAGATCGTGAGGTGGCCCATCTCCTCGGTCACCTCGAAATGTCGGATTGCCAGTTCAACCGCAACGGCACCTGGTACAACGGCGCCGATGCGGCGCAGCACATCAACACCAAGTACCGGTTCCTGGTTGAGCGGGACCTGGTCGAAACGACGGAACAGTTCATCGAGCGAGCCGGAACCGGGAGCAGCCTCAGTGGTAATGCCTACATGGTCAGGTGCGGCGACGCCGATCCGGTGCCGAGTGCGGACTGGTTCCTGGGTGAATTGACCCGCTACCGGGCGGCGTCCAGGTAGGATTCGAAAGCCAGTGAGGCTGACCGCCAGGGGTACGCCGGATCGAGGAGGTTCCCGTTCGCGATGAATGACCGGGACCGCGAGCACCGGAGAGCGCAATCTGCCAGAGCGCTGCTCTGGACCTCCGTACTGCTCGGTTTCCTGGGGCTGATCGTCATCTCACCGGCAGGTCGGCTCTTCTTCCTCGCCGTCGCCACACTGTTTGCCGCCATCTCGATGTTCCTCGGCCAGGGGCGTGCCCGGACCGTGGGGATGGTCGTCACACTGGTGCTTCTGGTCTTTTGCGTCGTCACCTACCCTGCTTACCGTGAACACATGGACCACTACCTTGAACAGGCCGAGTCACAGCGTTGATGGGTCGAAACACGTGGCCAGCTCGGCGTACCCTCCGATCGTCGTCGATACTCCGTTAACACGATATGGCTGGACCGCGACCGTACGCATCATCTTCATGGCCACGGTGCTGTCACGATGCGCTGGCTGAAGATCCTCGCCCTGGTTCTCGGCTCCGTCTGGTTCTTCCCGGTCAGCTGCACCACGAGCCTGTTTGCTGGGACCTGGCTGGTCGCCCTATACGACGCCCGGGATGCCCGCGACGGTGACAAGGTTCATCCGCTGTTTTCGATCGTTTTCGAACCGGGCGACGACGGCGCACCGTTCGGCGTCATCAGCCTGCGTGATCAGCAGCGCATGCAACAACGGGTTGAGGAAAACCGTGCCGACGATCCGGAGATCACCCCGATGGAACTCCTTGGGATCGACTCCTATTTGATGTCCGCGCCGGCTGGTCGAGGCGACATCGGGCAATCGAACTACAGCTACCGGATTCTCGAGCAGACACAGGATGCGCAGCTGATCGAGGTCGTCGAGGCCTACCACGACGGCGACAACACCATCTGGAGCCGCTACCAGGCCACGGAGACCGGGTTCACCCCGCTGACGTCACGGATGTTCTACTTCGGCTACTCGTTCCCGGCGATCCCGTTCGCCTTTGGTGTCGGCGTACTGCTCTACGCCATCGGCCGGCTGCTGCGACGAAAACTGGGGAAGGCGCCTGATCAATCCGCGCACAGCTGATCTGGCCGTCGAAGGGCCCGCCAGGCTGTTCACATGGTCCGGTCAGGGAGCTATGTTGGAGACGGGCGGCGACAGGGGAGCGCGATGAAACCACGCATCAGCATGATCACCCTCGGGGTCCGTGACCTGGCCGCCGCCGTGACCTTCTACCAGCAGGGGCTCGGTTTCCCGCGCATGGAGTCGCCTCCCGAGGTGGCATTCTTTACCCTCAACGGCACCTGGCTCGGCCTCTACGGACGCGAGGCGCTGGCCGAGGATGCGACGGTGTCAGTTGAAGGGGGCGGGTTCGCCGGGGTCGCGCTGGCGCACAACGTCGCCTCGGAGGCGGAAGTGGACGAGACGCTGGCGCAGGCCGTCGCCGCCGGGGCGACGCTGGTCAAGCCGGGGCAGAAGGTGTTCTGGGGTGGCTACTCGGGGTATTTCAGCGACCTCGACGGCCACCTCTGGGAGGTCGCCTACAACCCCCATTTCTGGGTCGGGCCGGAGGACGTCGACTGAGGGGTGCCGGCGCGGCGATGCCGGCTTCTCCGGGCGGGTCAGCGCATGCTCTGCAGGTTGGTGATCAGGGCCACCTTCGAGCGCTTGATCTCGTCGGCGATGTCGGCGGCGAGGCCGGTCTGAGGACCGTAGAGTTTGGCCGCCTTCTCACAGCAGTGCTGGGCCGTGTCGTCGGCGATTTCGATGGTCAGGTCGGACAGGATGCGCCTGACTTGGTCGAGCTGGGATTCGGTGAGGTCGGCACCGATGGCGGCGGTGACTTTCGACATGGCCTTTTCTGCAATCTTGTCTGCGTTCATTTGGCACGCTCCGTCGATCCTGGCCTGTAGAGGCATCGGCTTCATCTAAGCACATTGGGTCGATCGTTGCACAAGGATCGCTGCCGCAAAAACCGGACATTGTTCCCGGTCTTCTTCCCATCTGCGGACCGGTGCGGTGATGGATCGCCGTCGCAACGCTACCCTGTGAGCATGAAAGTCATCGCCTCCGGTCATCACGGTCGTAGTTCAGGCCGTGTTCTACTCTTCACCGTCTGGCTTATCGCGTTGCTGCTGTGGGGTCCGGCCGTGTTGGCCGCAACCTGCCCACGACTGCCGGGACCCGTCCCTGACGAGCCACCGCGACCCGCCCCGTCCTCCGTCCCCTGGGATGGCCTCGCCGCGCCACGCACGGCCGTCGGTTGGCGTGGCGTCTACGACGGTTACACTCCGTTCGGGGTCGGCCACCTGCGGGTCGACGATGCCGACCGCTACTTCTACGACTGGCCGGCGGCACTGGTCCTGCCGGTCTGGTCGTCACCGAACGGACCGTTCCAGGCCTGGCTGCAAGGTGCGCGAGTCCATCCGGTCGACGGATCGCCGTCGACCCCGCTGACCGG
>CAXMPC010000099.1:0-1858 GCA_964195335.1 uncultured Gammaproteobacteria bacterium
GTCTCGGGTCACGGCCCGAGCGAACTCGTTCTCGACCTGCGCCTCGCCGCGGTTGACCTGGGCCACCAACATGCGAATCGCCTGCAGCACGTCGAGTGGCTCGAAGCCGGCGATCACCACCGGTTTGCGGTACTCCTCGGCAAAGTACTCGTAGGGTTGGCTGCCGATCACCGTGCTGACGTGGGCCGGACCGACGAAGCCGTCGAGCGGCACGGTGCCCAGTTCGCGTACCTGCGGCGATTCGAGGATGTTGCCGATCGCCGCCGGTGTCAGCACATGGTTGCAGAAGACGCTGAAGTTGCCGAGCCCGAGTGCCTCGGCCTGCTTGATGGCCGCCGCGGTCGGCGGTGTTGTGGTCTCGAAACCGATAGCAAAAAAGACCACCTCGCGCTTCGGGTTCTCCTGCGCGATCTTCAGCACATCGAGGCAGGAGTAGACCATGCGCACGTCGGCCCCTTCGGCCCTGGCCCTGATCAGGCTGGTTCGATCCGATCCCGGCACGCGCAGCATGTCGCCGTAACTGCAGAGGATCACCTCGGGCCGACGCGCCAACTCGATCGCCATGTCGATACGGCCGATCGGCAGCACGCAGACAGGACAGCCGGGCCCGTGC
Source organism: uncultured Gammaproteobacteria bacterium (assembly GCA_964195335.1). Lineage (GTDB taxonomy): Bacteria > Pseudomonadota > Gammaproteobacteria > QNFN01 > QNFN01 > QNFN01. The sequence goes on from CAXMPC010000099.1 coordinate 614, forward strand.
ACCATGCGCACGTTCTCCGGTAACAGCGCCGGCAGGCCGTAGCGGAAAATGGCGTGGGTGTGGCCGCCGCAGAATTCCATGAAGGCGTAATCGCGACCGGTGTCGGCCTCGCGCCGGATCGCCGCCGCCAGTCCGCGCGCCAGCTCGCCGTCACGAAATTCGTCGACGTACTTCAACTGCCCTCCCCGGCCGCCATCCCCACCGCCGCCATTTCGGCGAACAGTGCCAGCGTACGCTCTGCCTCGTCGGGATCGATGCGGTTCAACGCGTAGCCGACATGGACGATGACATAGTCACCAACGGCGATGCCGTCGACCAGCGCCAGCGAAATGGCCTTGGAGACACCGCCGAGGGTGACCCGGGCCATGTCGCCGTCAAGAAGTTCATCGACCCGCGTGGGGATGGCGAGACACATGGCGATCAATCCTCCATGTCAGGCAGGTATTGCATGACGGTCCAGGCCTGACCGAGCGCCAGACCACCGTCACCGGGAGGGGCACGACGCGCCTCGAGGATCTCAAGACCGTGTGCCGGCAGTTCGCGGCGCAGGAGACCGCATAGCAGTTCGTTAAGGAAACAACCGCCGCCAAGAGCCACCGTGCCCAGGCCGGTGGACTCGGCCGCGCGCGTGACCCAGGCCAGCAGGCCGGCCGCCAGCGTGGCGTGAAACCGGGCCGCGGCTACAGCCGCGTCGTCGGCATCGGCCAGCCGGGCCAGTGCCGGCAACAGATCGAGCACACCGTCGACCCGGAGACGGTAGCCATCAGCCCAGGGCGCGGCAGGCCACACCGTACCAGCCAGTCCCTCGAGCAGCATCGCCGCCTGGCCTTCGAAACTGGCGACCGGTTTGATGCCGAGCAGGCCGGCGGCGGCGTCGAACAGCCGCCCGGCTCCGGTTGTCGGTGGGCAGAGGGTATCGCGATCGAGCATCGTCGCGACCGCACTGGCCGCCGGTCCGGGAAAGCGGTCGACGATCTCTCCTCCGCGACCGAGGGCGTGCAGCGCGGCTGCGGCCAGCCGCCACGGTTCACGAGCAGCGCGGTCGCCGCCGGGCAGCGCCAGCGGTGCCAGGTGACCGAGTCTTTTGCACCCATCCGGTCCGACACGCAGCAGTTCGCCGCCCCAGGCGGTGCCGTCGTCACCGAGACCAACACCATCGAGTGCAATGCCGAGCACTTCACCGGTGACGCCGTGCTCGGCGGCCACCGCGGCAACATGGGCGTGATGGTGCTGCACGGCCCGGCA
>CAXMPC010000100.1:0-4774 GCA_964195335.1 uncultured Gammaproteobacteria bacterium
CCACCGATGACGATGACCTTGCCCGGCAGCACACCCGGCACGCCGCCGAGCAGTACACCACGACCGCCGTTGGCCTTCTGCAGCGACAGCGCACCGACCTGGATCGCCATGCGGCCGGCGACCTCGCTCATCGGCGCCAGCAGCGGCAGGCCGCCACGGGCATCGGTGATGGTCTCGTAGGCGATGGCGGTGACGCCCGAATCGACCAGCCCCCTGGTCTGCTCGGGATCTGGCGCCAAGTGCAGGTAGGTGAACAGCAGCTGGCCTTCGCGCAGCTGCGCATACTCGACCGGCTGCGGCTCCTTGACCTTCACCACCATCTCGGCCCGGGCGAAGATCTCCGCAGCGGTGTCGACGATGGCGGCGCCGGTGGCGCGGTAGTCGTCATCGCTGCAGCCGATCCCTTCGCCGGCGCGCGTCTCAACGATCACCTCGTGACCGTGATGGATGAGTTCGCGGACCGACGACGGCGTCAGGCCGACGCGGTACTCGTGATTCTTGATCTCCTTTGGCACTCCGACAAGCATCGTTTCATCCTCGTGTAACTGGCGAATTCACTAACAGGAGGATGACCTGTTTATATATGAATGTGCTTGATTTATTTCGCCAGATACCGTATCTAATTCGAATAGTATTTCACTATTTTCATAAATTACAGAAGAATCATCCATCATGGCTATTGACAGCATTGACCGCAAGATCCTCAACCTGCTCCAGGGCGACGGCCGCATCAGTAACGCCGACCTCGCCGAGCGCATCCATCTCTCGCCGTCGGCCTGCCACCGCCGGGTAAAACAGCTCGAGGAGAGCGGCCTGATCGACGGCTACGTCATGATCGTCGACCAGGAGGCGGCCGGCCGGCCGACCAACACCTTCGTCGAGGTGACATTGAAGGGGCAGAGTGACGAGTCGCTCGACGCCTTCGAACGCGCCGTGCTCGACTGCCCCGAGATCATGGAGTGCTACCTGATGGCCGGCCAGGCCGACTACCTGCTACGCCTCGCCGTCGCCGACATCGCCGACTACGAGCGGGTCCACCGTCAGTACCTGTCGCGCTTCCCCGGTGTCGACCGGCTGCGCTCGATCTTCACCATGCGCACGGTCTGCAAGAAAACCGCGATGGAGTTCTGAGACCGGCCGCAACCGGCCTTTCAGGGCGCCAGTCGTTCGATCGCCCAATCGTCCCCGGGATCACGACTGTAGAGAAAGCGGTCGTGCAGCCGGTTGGGCCGACCCTGCCAGAACTCGATGCTCTTCGGACGAACCCGGTAGCCGCCCCAGAACGACGGCAGCGGCACCTCGCCATCGGCAAACTTGCGCTTCATTTCGTCGAACTTCTGTTCCAGCAGGCTGCGCGAAGAGACGACGCTGCTCTGCTGCGAAACCCAGGCACCGAGTTGGCTGTCGCGAGGCCGGGTCATGAAGTAGCGCAACGACTCGCCAGCCGATACCTGCTCAACCTCGCCGGTGATGGCCACCTGGCGCTCCAGTTCACGCCAGTAGAAGAGCAGTGCGACCTTCGGGTTGCCGACCATCTGCTGCGCCTTGGTGCTGCCCTTGTTGGTGTAGAAGACGAAACCATTTTGATCGTAGAACTTCACCAGCACCGTGCGCGAGGTCGGCTGGCCATCAGCTGTGACAGTCGAGAGGGTCATGGCCGTGGCATCGACCAGCTCGGCCTCGGCCGCGAGCTTGAACCATTGATCGAACTGCACGAACGGGTCGGCGTCGAGGTCGGTGCGGCGCAGGCCGGTATGGAGGTATTCGCGGCGGATCTTGTCGACGTTCACGGCATGCAACTCGGCACTGGATTATCAAACCATGGCCACTCGGGTCTGGCCGTTATTCTTTCGCCTGGGCGGTTCGCCCGGAGCGCATGAAGCCACCCTGCCGCCAGGGAGGCAAGTGTGCATGGATTCACCCATCCGGGCCCCTCGTCCAGGCCCAGACGATTCCCTGGCGGCAAGCGCTCAGTGCGTGCTCGGGAAACTGTACTTGATTCCTTCGCGCACCCCGGCCGACGGCCAGCGCTGGGTGATGGTCTTGCGCCGGGTGTAGAAACGCATCGCGTCAGGGCCGTAAGCGGAGAGGTCACCGAACAGCGAGCGCTTCCAGCCACCGAAGCTGTGATAGGAAACCGGCACCGGCAGCGGCACGTTGACGCCGACCATGCCGACCTTGATGTTGTCGGCGAAGTAGCGCGCCACCTCGCCGTCTCTGGTGAAGACGCAGGTGCCATTGCCGTACTCGTGGGCGTCGATCAGGTCCATCGCCTGCTGCAGCGTCTCGACCCGCATTACCGCCAGCACCGGGCCGAAGATCTCGTCGCTGTAGATCTTCATGCCTGGCTGGACCTTGTCGAACAGGCAACCGCCAAGATAGTAGCCGTCCGGGTGGCCCTCGACGGAGATGTCGCGACCGTCGACGACCAGTTCGGCGCCCTCCTCGACCCCGAGATCGACATAACCGCGCACTTTTTCGTAATGGTCGCGGGTCACCAGCGGACCCATGTCATTGCCTTCCTCGAGTCCGTTGCCGACTTTCATGTTGGCCAGCTCGGCAGTGAGTTTTTCGACCACGGCATCACCCACCTCGTCACCGACGGCGACGACCACCGGGATGGCCATGCAGCGCTCGCCACAGGAGCCGTAAGCGGCGCCCATCAGCGCGCTGACAGCGTTGTCGAGGTCGGCGTCGGGCATGACGATGGCGTGGTTCTTGGCGCCACCGAGCGCCTGCACCCGCTTGCCGTGGGCCGAGCCGGTGGCGTAGATATACTCGGCGACCGGCGTCGAGCCGACGAAGCTGACCGCCTGCACGCGCGGATCGGTCAGCAGAGTGTCGACCGCCTCCTTGCCGCCGTTGACGACGTTCATGACGCCGTCGGGCAGACCGGCCTCTTTCAGCAGTTGCGGCACGAACAGCGCCGAGGACGGATCCTTCTCCGAAGGCTTGAGGACGAAGGTGTTGCCGGCCACCAGCGCGGCCGGGTACATCCACATCGGCACCATGACCGGGAAGTTGAACGGCGTGATACCGGCGACGACGCCGAGCGGCTGGTGCTCGCTCCAGGAGTCGATGCCGGGGCCGACATCGCGGCTGTGTTCACCCTTGAGAAGCTCGGGTGCATAGCAGGCGAATTCAACGTTCTCGATGCCGCGCTGCAGCTCACCCATGGAGTCGGCATACACCTTGCCGTGCTCCTCGGTCATCAGGCGGCAGATGGTATCGGCGTTCTGCTCCAGCAGTTCCTTGAAACGGAACATGATCCGCGCCCGCTTGGCCGGCGGTGTCGCACGCCAGGCCGGGAAAGCGGCTTCAGCGGCGGAGATCGCCTGCTCGGTGGTGGCCTTGTCGGCCATTTCCACCTGGCGAATCACCTGGCCGGTGGCCGGATTGTAGACCGGCTGGGTCGCTCCACCGGTCGTGACGATCTCGCCGTTGATCAGGTGGCCGACCTTCTCCAGGTCGGCGCTCAGTTGCTGGTTCATCTCTTCCGCTGTCTGCATGACTCTGGCCTCGTGTTGGGCACCTGTCGGCCGGGAACCTTCCCGAACGCCGTGGCGCATCCTCTCATTCAATTGTAGGTCGGGTTTCAACCCGACATGATCATTTCCAATGCGGTCGTCGGACTGAAGTCCGACCTACATAAGACAACCGCTTCCTGTCGTTGCTGCAGGTCAGGCCGGACCCGATATGTGCCGTTACCTAAATCACTTGTCGGACTGAAGTCCGACCTACACAAGACAACCGCATTCCTGTCGTTGCTGTAGATCGGGCTTGACCCCGGCATATGCCGTTGTCTGGTCGCTTGTCGGACTGAAGTCCGAACCACACCAGGCAATCGCTTCCTGTTTTTGCTGTAGGTCGGGCTTCAGCCCGACATGTGCCGTTGCCTGATCACATGTCGAACAGAAGTCTGACCTACAGGACCTCTCCACGCACGTGCTGGCTAGTCGAGTTCGTTGATCGACTCGCCCAGGGCATTGACCAAGGCGTCGATTTCGTCGCGCTCGATAATGAACGGCGGCGCCATCTGGATGGTGTCGGCGCCGTAGCGGACGTAGAAGCCTTTCTCCCAGCATTTCATCGCCACCTCGTAGGGGCGTCGTGCCGGCTCACCCGGGTAGGCAGCGAAGGTCAGTCCGGCGGCCAGCCCGCAGTTGCGGATGTCGGTGACATACTTCACACCCTTGAGCGAGTGCACCGCCGTCTCGAATACGGGTGCCATGTCGGCGACCCGTTCGACCAAGTTCTCCTGCTCGAGCAGGTCCAGGGCCGCAAGACCGGCCGCACAAGCCACCGGGTGGGCTGAGTAGGTGTAACCGTGCGGGAACTCGACCATGTAGTCCGGTCCACCAGCAGCCATGAACGCCTGGTAGATGTCTGACTTCGCGACCACCGCGCCCATCGGCTGGGTGCCGTTGGTCAACTGCTTGGCCAGGTTCATGATGTCGGGCACCACGCCGAAAGCGTCGCTGCCAAACAGCGCACCGGTGCGGCCGAAACCGGTGATCACCTCGTCGAAGATCAGCAGGATGTCGTGCTGGTCGCAGATGGCGCGCAGCCGCTGAAGGTAGCCCCGCGGCGGCGGCACCACACCGGCCGAACCGGCGAACGGCTCGACGATGACCGCGGCAATGTTCGAAGCGTCGTGCAGCGCGATCAGTTCCAGCAGATCGTCGGCGCGCTCGGCACCGTGTTCTGGCATGCCGCGTGTAAAAGCGTTCTCGGGCAGCAGCGTGTGCGGCAGATGATCGGCGTCGACCGCCTG
>CAXMPC010000101.1:0-55408 GCA_964195335.1 uncultured Gammaproteobacteria bacterium
GAAGAAGTCCTGCCCGGCCTTGACCGAGTAGCCCATCATGTCGCCACCGTACTTGGCCTCAATCGCGCCTTCGAGCTCTTGCGGCTGGGTGTAGTCCTTGCCGTCACCCTGGGTGTCGGTGTTCTGGTCGACCTTCACTACCGTCAGTGACTCACCGTCGAGGACGTAGAAGTTGACGTCCGAGATCTCGTGATCGTTGGGCGTATCTTCCGGAGTGTCCTCGGTGTCTTCCGGAGTGTCCTCAGGCGTGTCTTCCGGGGTGTCTTCCGGAGTGTCTTCCGGAGTGTCTTCCGGAGTGTCTTCCGGAGTGTCTTCCGGAGTGTCTTCCGGAGTGTCCTCGGCCTGCTCTTCAAGGAAATCTTCACGCGGTCCCGGCAGGTCGCCAAAGCCGACGCCGAATCCTTGGGTCACAAAGTCAGGCACACCAGGCACGTTTTCAGTCAGGCCCGGGGGCAGGATCACAAAACTGTGGCCGGCGCCGTCGGGACCACCACCCTGGCCACCTGCGGCTGGACCGGCGGCCGTCGCCGGCAGCAACTGTGTCGGATCGACACCGGCGGCGATTGCCGCCTGAAGGGATTCGACGGACAAGGCCGTCTCGTCACCGGCAGGAGCTCTCTCGCCCTCCGGTTCGACGTTAACCACGTCGCTATCGAGGACCGCCTCACCACCCCGACCGAGGTCAAAGCGGCCACCATCGACCAGGTTGATGGCAACGTAGCCATCATCACCTGTCTTGATGGACTCACCAGCGTAGACCTGATCGCCGACGCTCAGTGGACGCTCATTCCCGGCTTCGTCAACGGCGACAACCGTTCCAACGATCTGGGTAACTTCACCAGCTAATGCTGCCATGACCTTTCTCCAAATTTAACCATTGTTGCGTAGGCCGGAAGCCCATATGGTCCTCCGCCTACATGTTTTATACGGCTATGCCTGGTTGGCGCCTATTGGCCTGTGGGACAAGGGGAATCAGAGCGATTCCGGCGGCCGGGTCAGCAGCATCGCGAGTTGCATCCGGTCAGACACCTTGAGCTTGTGCAGGATGCTGCTGACATGAGCCTTGACGGTGCGCTCGGTGATATCGAGTTCACGGGCAATGAGCTTGTTACCCATGCCATTGATTACAAATGGAATAACATCACGCTCGCGGTCAGTCAGCGGCTCCAGAAGCGGGTGATCGCTGGCAATGGCATTGACCGACCTCGGCAGCGCCCGCAATAAGCCTGACATCAGCTGTTCGCCAACCCAGACCTCGCCGGCCTCGACCACGCGTACCACTTCGATCAACAACTCAGCACGGATGTAGCGATTGCAGTACCCGCGGATCCCGGCCTGGAACAGATCTATCGCCTGGGCCGGAGAGATCGTCGCATAGGTGGCCACCACGCGCTTGGCCGGGTGGACACGGCAGAGCGCCTCGAGCTTGCCCGGCATCTTCAGGTCGTCAGCAGCCAGGTCGGCCAGCACGATCCCCTCGGCAAAGCCAGCCAGAGCCGCCGCGAGCGGCTGTTCCATTGTCACCGTCTGCACGTCGCTGCGCTCGCTCAAAGCCTCTTCCCAGCGGGCGCGCACCGTCTCATCGTGGCTGTATAAGAAGATCATCCTGTACTCAGTCTAGCGTTCGCGCAGCGCTTCGACACGGGCGCGCAGCACCGGTTTCATCAGGTAATGCAAGACGGTCTTCTTGCCGGTCATGATGTCCACTTGGGCCAACATACCCGGGATGATTTGCAGCAATTCAGAATCGGTGCCAAGCGAGTTTTTCTGGGTACGCACCCGGATAAGGTAGTAGCTGTCTCCACGGTCGTCGAGAATAGTGTCGGCGCTAATATGCTCGAGTTCGGCCTCGAGACCACCGTAGATGAGGAAGTCGTAGGCGGTTATCTTGACAGTGGCATGCAATCCCGGGCGCAGGAACCCGATGTCGCCAGGGCGGATCTGCGCCTCTACCAATAGGGTGTCCTCAAGCGGCACGATCTCGACCAGGTCCGAGCCGGGCTGAACCACGCCACCCACCGTGTTGATCAACAGCCGCTTTACGGTGCCGTGAACCGGAGCCCGCACCAGTGTCCGATTGACCCGATCCTCCATCGCCACCGTTGACTCGCTCATACCAGCCAGTTCGGAGGCGACAGCGTTGAGCTCTTCGCGGGCCTTGTTTCGAAAGGCAACCTCGACGCTCTCGATACGGCTGCCGATCTCTTCTAGTGAGGCCTCGACGCGTGGCACGGCGAGACGGGTGGCATCAATCTCGGTCCGCACTTCGATCGCCTTGCGCTCGAGGCGCAGCACCTCGACCTCGGAGACGGCGCCCTTGGCAACCAGCGGACGAGTCATCTCCAGTTCGCTGCGAAGGAGTTTCTGGTTCGCGCGCAGCCCGCTGAGCCGGGCACGCAATTCCCGCAGTTCCTGGCGCTTCTGTACTTCCTGCTGTTGGAATACCTCGACCTGCGCCGCCAGTTGCTGCTGGTGGCTGGTATAGAGCGCCCGCTCGCGTTCCACCGCGGCCGGTGACTGTGAGGCAAGCGCTTCGGGTGGCGTGAATGGCTTGCCCTCGGCCTCGGCCCGCAAACGCGCCAGCTTCGCCTCCAGCGCGGAGCGGCTCACCTTGCGCTCGCGGTAGGTTGACGAGAAACGGGTGTCGTCGATGCGCAGCAGGACCTGACCCGGGTCGACGATCTGGCCCTCACGCACCATGATTTCGGAGACGATGCCGCCCTCGAGATTCTGGATTACCTGGATCTGGCGCGACGGAATCACCTTGCCGCTTCCCTTGGTCACTTCGTCTAGTTCAGCTTGACTGGCCCAGAACACGCTCGCAGCAATGAACAGCACGGTCAGCCAGAGCATCGCCCGCGCCTTGGACGGCGTGCTCCGGTCGAGTACCGCCTCCGGGTCGTTGACGTACTCGAGGTCAGCTTCGTGGATCTTGCCCCGGGCCACGGTCACGCCTCCTTACGTTTCGCCGTGGTTAGACGGCCCTTGCGTAGCGCCTCGAGAATCTCGTCGCGAGGTCCGTCGGCGACGACCCGCCCTTGATCGAGGACGATCAGCCGGTTGACCAGTTCGAGCAGCGAGGCCCGGTGGGTGATGATGACCAGCGTACGTCCCTCGATGGTGTCGCGCAGCGACTCCTTGATTCTGGATTCCGTTGCGTTGTCCATTGAACTCGTCGGTTCGTCGAGCAGCAGGATCGGAGGATCGAGCAGGAGAGCACGCGCCAAGGCAACCGTCTGGCGCTGGCCTCCCGACAGCCGCTCGCCGCGCTCTCCTACCTGCATATCGAACCCTTGAGGATGCACCGAGGCAAAGTCGGTCACCCGTGCAAGCTTGGCCGCGTGGAGAATGGTTTCGTCCTCGGACCAGGGCGCACCCATGGCGATGTTCTCGCGCAACGTGCCGTGGAACAGGAAGACATCCTGGCTTGCAGTTCCGATGTTCCGTCGCAGGATAGCGGGGTCGAATTGGCGCAGATCGTAACCATCGACCCGCACCGAACCGGTCGTCGGCTCGTAGAGGCCGAGCAGCAGCTTGCCCAAGGTGGTTTTGCCCGAACCGATCGGGCCAATGATGCCAACCCGCTCACCCGGAGAAATGTGGATATCGATGCCGTCGAGCGCTGCCTGTTCCTGTTCCGGGTAGCAAAACGAGACATCATGGTACTCGACCGTTCCCACGATCCGATCGTGGTTGACGTAACTGCGCCCTTCCGGGCGGTCCTGCGGCAGCGTCATCATGTGAGTCAGCGAGCGCAGAGAGATCATGGCCTGGTTGTAGCGCGCCGCAAGGCCGGCAAACTGGGCCAAGGGCGCAACGGCACGCATGGTCAGAATCAGCACCGCGATGAGGCCACCCTGGCTCAGCTCACCCTCGATCAGGAGGTATACACCACCGACGGCCACGCCCAGCCAGGCCATCTGCCGCAGCAAGGTGGCGAAGAGCGTCGAGCTGTTGGATAGCTGTCGCGCAAGCATGCCCGAGCGACTGAGCCGGTCGGTCAGCCGTTCCCAGCGCCGCTGCTGGACCGACTCCCCACCCATAACCCTGAGTGCCTCGAGACCTGAGAGGCTCTCGACCAGTGTCGCGTGCTTCAGCGCCGAGGCTTCCATTGTGTCGCCAACCGCTCTCCGCAATGGAGCCTGGATGGCCAGCGAGTAGATCAACACCAGCGGGATCGCGAGTGCGGGTATGAACACCAGTGGGCCACCGATCCAGTAGATCAGACCGAGGAACATGAACATGAACGGCAGATCGATAACCGTCGTCATCGTGCTTGCCGTTATGAAGTCGCGCAGCCGGTCGAAATCCGCGACCTGGTTGGCCATACCGCCAACCGAGGCGGGCCTGGCAGCCATCTGCAATCCCAATAGCTTTTCACAGATCGTCGCCGACAGCGCCTGCTCCGACCGTCGTGCTGCAAGGTCGAGGAAAAAGCTCCTCAGTCCGCGCATCAGAACCTCGAAAAGATAGACGCCAGCGACGGCGAGCGTCAGCACCCACATCGTCTCCTCGGCCTGGTTTGGCACCACCCGGTCATAGAGATTCATGATGTAGAGCGGCGTAGCAAGCGCAAACAGGTTAACCAGAAACGAAGCAGCCAGAACATCACGGTAAACCCGCCACGACCGGGTCATGACACTCCAGAACCAGTGCCGTTCGCGATCGACATCGCCAGCCTTTCCGGCTCGCTCATCCGGAACGTATGCCGTCTTGATCAGGAAGGCGTAGCCCCGGTACGCCTCCTGCAATCCAGCCTGCTCCAGGGTGTCGTGCCCGCTCTCGGTTTCAGGCCAGATCACCGTGTACGTCCCGGCGCTGTCGTCGCGTGAAGTCAGCACGCAGGTGCGACCGTCCTCGAGCAGCAGCACGGCCGGCAGCAACAGGGCCGGCAACTGGTCGAGATTCCGGCAGACCAGCTTGGCGCTCAGACCGGCCCGGTGAGCCGCCCGCGGGAAGAGCTCCACAGTCAGGCGGTGGTCCACCAGCGGCAGACCGGCACGCAGGGTTTCACCTGAAACCGGCCGTCCGAGCAGCCGGGCGACCACCACCAGAGCGTCGAGCAGCGCATCCTGGCGCATGTCAGCTCCCGAGCCCAGTTTCAGGGTGTCCGGAGCAGCCGATGATTCGGGATTGATCATTTAACGCGTGGAGGTGTCTATGATTGTTAGAATCCTGACATCGCTCACTATATGGGAGGCGCCCCGCTCATGCCATACATCCAACGCGATGACGACGGCAATATTAGCGGACTGATCGAGACTCCGGGCGGCCCGGATGCCGAGGAGGCCTCGATCAGCAACCCGGAGGTCATGGCGTTCCTGTTCGGAGACGCCCGTGCCCGAGGCATCCCCGAGGGCTGCAACCTGCACGCCCCGCAATGTCTCGAGGTGATCCTCGGCCTGCAGGACCATCGCCTGTTACTGGACGAATCGGACCTGGCGATGGCTCGCGTTCTGGAAGACCTGGTCGGGGTCCTGGTCGACAAGGGCGTGCTGCGCTTCACCGACCTCCCCGAGGCGGCGCAGAAAAAGCTGCTGGCCCGCCGCGGAGCACGGACTGACGTCAACGGACACTCGCCGCTGATCGGTGGGGAGGACGTCCTCTGAACATCACCGACACCCGGGAAAAGCCACGACGGACGAGGCTCACGCTCCTCGTACTACTACTCGCCTGCGCCCTGGTGCTGGCCAAGAAAGAACTGCTGGTCATCTCCAGTGATTTGCTCGCCAGGGTCGAGACCACCTACGGGGTTTCGGCACGGGTGCGGGTTGACGACTGGTCGAAGCTGCTGGCCCGCACCGACTTCCCTGACGACATGAGCAAGGTCGAGGCCGTCAACCGTTTCTTCAACAAGATGCGCTTCATCGACGACAGAAAACACTGGGGCGTGGATGACTACTGGGCCACCCCTATCGAGTTCCTCGGCAGTAACGGCGGCGACTGCGAGGACTTCTCCATCGCCAAGTACTTCACCCTGCGCCACCTCGGCGTGCCCGAGGAGAAGTTGCGCATGGTCTACGTCAAGGCATTGAAGCTGAACCAGGCCCACATGGTCGTCGCCTACCTGCCCACGCCCGATGCCGAACCACTGATCCTCGACAACCTGGTGCCGACGGTACGCAAGGCGTCCACCCGTCGTGACCTGCAACCGGTCTACAGCTTCAATGGTGAAAGCCTCTGGCTGGCCAAGGAACGCGGCCTCGGCAAGGCGCCGGCCGGCAAGGCGGACAAGCTGAGCCTCTGGACCCAGCTGCAGAATCGCCTGCAGGGCACCGACTGGCGCACGGTCAAGACCTGAGCCAGCGCGCATGACCGCACCCAAACGCGCCTGGCACCGCCCGGAGGCTCTGCTGTTGTTGATGGCGGTAGCGATGCCGCTGGCGTTCGGCACCTGGCTGGCGCTGATTAACAATTTCGCCATCGAGCGCGCCGCCTTCACCGGCGCCGAGATCGGCATCCTGCAGAGTCTGCGCGAAATTCCAGGCTTCCTCGCCTTCACCTTCATCTTCATGCTCGCCTGGGTGCGCGAACAGACCCTGGCGCTGCTGTTTCTGCTGCTGCTCGGGTTCGGGGTGGCCATCACCGGCCTGCTGCCGAGTTTCAGCGGTCTGCTGGTGACCACCTTCGTGATGTCAGTCGGCTTCCACTACTTCGAGACCGCGCGCAATTCGTTGACCCTGCAGTGGCTCGAAAAGAGCCAGACCGCCGCCTTCATGGGCAAGATGATCGCCGCCGGCTCGGCCGCCTCGCTGGTGATCTACGGCATGATCTGGCTGCTGCTGGACCAGGGTGGCCTGTCGATGGCCTGGGTCTACGCCATCGGTGGCGGCCTGGCGGTCGTGCTGGCGGTGGTCGCATGGTTCGCCTTTCCCCACTTCCCGGAGAAGGTCGAGCAGCACAAGAAGCTGATCCTGCGCAAACGCTACTCGCTCTACTACGTGATCACCTTCCTCGCCGGCGCACGGCGGCAGATCTTCATGGTATTCGCCGGCTTCCTGCTGGTGGAGAAGTTCGGTTTCGACGCCGCCGCGATCAGCCTGGTATTCCTCGCCAGCATGGCCCTGAACGTCGTCGCCGGCCCGGCCATCGGCCGGCTGATCGGCCGCATTGGCGACCGACGGGCACTGACCTATGAATACATCGGCCTGTTCTTCGTCTTTACCGCCTATGCTTTCGTTGACAGCGCCTGGATCGCCGTCGCGCTCTACCTGCTCGACCACATCTTCTTTGCCATGTCGATCGCCATCCGCACCTACTTCCAGAAGATTGCCGATCCGGCGGAGATCGCACCGACCGCGGGGGTCGCCTTCACCATCAACCACATCGCCGCGGTGCTGCTGCCGGCTCCGTTCGGCCTGCTCTGGCTGGTCTCGCCATCGGCGGTGTTCCTGGCCGGCGCCGGATTGGCCCTGCTCTCGCTCGCCTGCGTCCGCCTGGTCCCGACCGACCCTCAACCGGGGCGTGAATGGCTCTTCTTCGCCCCGCAGTCGGCCGGGCGACAGGTCTCCTGATCCGAACGAACGCGGCTCAGTCCGCAACGTAGTAGTCGTTCTGGATGTCGTGCTCGAGGCGATGGATTTCGACCGCGCGTCAACCCGGGCCTCTCGCAGCGGTTACCGTACCTTCTCGACCACCGCCCGGGTCTCGGCGGTTGGGCCATCGAGCCCGACAGAGAACAAAGCGGCGCAGCACCGGTCATAGGTCGCCACCACCTCGGCGGGACGACCGCTCCGCTGCTGGGAAATCATCAGGTCACGATAGAGTACTTCGCTGGCCGGCTCGACCTCGATAGCGCGTTCAAGGCAACGGACAGCCTCATCGGCGTGCCCGCGCGCATCGTGATAGTCGGCGAGTCGGGTGACGCAACGAATGAAGCGGGCACGGCACTGTTCCCGGCAGGACAGGTACTGTGGAGAACCCTCGTCGCCAGCAAGGAAACCACCCCGATATAGCATGAACAGCTGCTCGGCCAGCCGACCGGTGGCATCATCCTCATGCGCCGTGGGCGGTCGGCACAACGCCGCATCGAGCTCCGATACCACCTGCCCCATGGCCCAGGTATCGATCCAGCAGCGATCCGGATTGAGACTCAGGCGGCCATCGCGCAGCAACACCATGCCCTCGTCCCCAAGCAATTTGCGCAGACGGTGCAGGGTCGTGTTCAGTGAACGGTAGGCGTAATCACCCTCGACGTGAGGCCACATGGCCTCGGCGACCTGTTCGGCACGGACCTCACGCCCGCCAAGTGCAATCAACGTCTTGAGTAGGTCGGCGGGGCGATTCTGCCGCTTCCCCTCGCCGACTTCCGCCCTCTTTTCGGTATCGATTACAAACGTGCCCAGGGTGCGAATACGCAATGGCCACGGCCACGTCTCGAGATGGTAAGGCGGAAGCGCTGGACTCAGGCCACGCCGGCGCACCAGGGCCTGTGCGTACTCTTCCTCGATCCCTTCCTCCAGCGCCGTCTGGCAGAGCCGGCTCATCATCTCTGGCTGCCATCCGAGCACATGGTAGTACCCGTGTTCGCGGCCAAGGCCGAAGGCGTATCGCAGGGAGTTCAGACCCGACTGACGGCGACCGTGGGTCAGGGCGATATCGGCCCACGGCAGGAGCGCCATGAAGGCCAGGAGGTGGCTGTTGATGTTGCGTGTCAGGGCATGGACCTTGCGCAGGTGGACACCGCACTTGTGCTCGTCGTGGGCGGCGATGATCGGCGCCATCGCCAATCGACAGATCACCTCGTAAAACGGAATACCCACCTCGGTCGAAAGGCGCAAGGCCTGCTTCTGCTGCTGGTACGCGGTGACCGGATCACCCTGGAGTTGCGCATGCCAACCCGCGACGTAGTAGTAGAGACAGAGATCAAAGCGCCGCAGGCGATGCAACTCGTCCTGCAATTCGTTGAGCCAGGCCGCCGCGGCGTCGAGGTCACCTGCACCGAGGCAGGCCGCCGCGGCAATCGCTCGCAATTCCCCGGTGTGCTGTTGAATACCACTCGCAGCCGCCACGGCCAAAGCCTGGCGGATTTCGCCGAGGGCGCCGTCCCGATCGTTGATCAGCATCCGGAACATGGCCTCGGCATGCCCGAGCGCGACCGCCCCGAGCGGGGCGACCGACTTCCGGGAAACGAGCTCATGCAAATTGTCGAGAACGCCTCTGGCGCGCTGGAAATGGCCGGTCCACATGATCGAGATCGCCACCTGCGGTTCGATCGCTAGGCGCAACTCCGGGTTTCCGGACTCCTGCGATAGTGTGCAGGCGCGATCCAGCCACTGGCGCAGTTCGGCGACGTCGGGCCAGCGCACCATCGTCGCGCTGAAGACACTGCAGGCGGCCCGTGCCTCGAGCTCCGAGGCCAGCGTGCCCTCGCGCTCCTGGAGCAGGCCCGCCAACTCGTCGATCCACGGATCGAGCAGGGAGAGATCGTCCATGTCCTGCAGCACCGAATCGATGATTCCGGCACAGGAGAGGATCCGCCCCGTCGTATCGCTTGCGGCCTCACTGGCAAACAACGCATGGCTGCGCTCGAACAGCCGCCGACTCTCGCGTGGCATGGCGTGCAGCTGGCAGGCCCCGTTCCAGTAGAGCAACCAGGGATTGTCGGCCATCGTATTGGCCGGAAAATCTTCGAACCAGGCGGTCATCGTCTCGGAGCGACCCTGCGCAATAAGGGTCGAGGCATGTTCGGCAATCAGGGTCGCCGCCCGTTCCCAGGCATCGAGATCGATCAGCAACTCGATCGCCTCCTCGATCTGACCCACCTGCAGCAGCAAGTCGACCGCCTGTTCACGCCAATGTTTGAAGCGTTCGCGCGGCACCAGGTCACGACCACGCCGCAGGAGAAACTCGCGCAACATGGGATGAAACTCGTAGACCATGCCGCTCGGCAACTGCCGTTCACTGACGAAGTAGCCATCTTGAGCCAGCCGCCGCAGGGTGGCCGCCCCCTGCCCCGCACCGTCGAAGGCCATCGCCATGTCCTGGCTCAACCGCCTCAACACGGCGGCCCAGAGCAGGAACTCCTGCGCATCATCAGGCAGCTTCTCGAATATCTCGCCTGCCAGGTAGTCAAACAGGACCTGGGGCAGCATCGATTCGTGGCCATGGATCGCGGCAAGATCCACCGGGCCATGCTCAAGCAGCAGGACCAGCCCGGCCGGCCAGCCCGCGGTCCTCCGGTACAGGGTGGCAAGTGCATCTTCATCGAGTTCAGGCGACCGATTGATGGCGATCGCGTCCGATTCCTCGCGTGTCAGTTGCAGTTCCGGCCAGCCGAGCTCGACCAGCGCCGCGCTGGCCCGCAGACGCGCCAGCGCGGCGGCAGGCTCTTCTCGGCTTAGCACCAGCGCCGTGCAACCAGGCGGTACTTCACCGAGACCGTCGCGAAACACCTCGACAAGCTGAGATTGCGGTGGGACTTCGTGGTAATTGTCAAAAACCAACAGCAGCCCACCAGATGACAACGCGAACAGCTGGCGGAAAAAGCCGCGACTGAAGGTCGCAATATCGTCCAGGTATTCAGGTCCCAGCAGGGGCAGCCCGCTCCCACCCTCGACACCAAGGCTTATCGCCGCTTCACGCAGGTAGTAGAAAAAAGTGGCGATATCGGCATCACCACGATCAAGCTGGTACCAGATGCAGGGCGAGCGGCGGCTCTCGATGTAGCTGCCGACCAGGGTTGTCTTCCCGGCCCCCGGCGGCCCTGCGATCCAGATGAGGCGCGCCTCACTGCCTTCATCAAGCAACCGGAACAGACGGTCGCGCAAAACCGCCGTGCGCACGGCAGGACGCGTTATCTTGGCCAGGCCGACCTTACTCATGCCTGCTCCTCCCTGAGGCCACTCCCCGGCAGCAGAACTCCAACAACTGCAGCGAAGTGTACTGCACCGTCAGATTACCGTCGCTCCGGTCGTGAACGGTGTAAACACCCGGTCTTGAGTGCCTGGCTGGTGCTGGACTGATTTTCATGTCGTCGCTCATGAAACAGGTCTGAATCGCATCACGGGCAATCCACGATCGAAGACCACGTCATGAGTCACGATGACGATCCGGTCTTCAGTTTCAGCTTGCATGGCACACCTTCCCTACACCCCGGGTGATTCGCCGTCTGTTCCGTTTATTGCCTGCCACCTTGCCTGATCTGCGCCTACTTCGGGGTTACAGCTTCCTTACAGGTGACCTACAGGTGCCGTTTACACCGCTGGACAAGACGCCATGCGTACGAACAGGAAACGCACATCAATGCGGTGATCTGTATGTGATCCGTAACCCGGCTGTTAACCGCCTGTGCATATCACGGGCCGAAGATATGTCACATGAAATCCACTCTGTCGCCGGGACGAAAAAGGATTCCGACATGCCAAGCCCAACAAACGATGACCGTCACAGCGGGCTGATTTACCTGGCCCTGGCCACGTTCCTCCTCGCCGGATGCTCTATTAATCGCATCGCGTCCGATGCCGTTGCCGACGCCCTGCTGGAAGGCGGCACGGCCTATTCATCCGACGAGGACATCGTTCTCGTCGGAGATGCCGTCCCATTCGTTCTCAAAACCGTCGAATCGCTCCTCGAGGGAAATCCCGAGCACGACGGCCTGTTGCAAGCCGCGGCAAGTGGTTTCACACAGTACGCCTACGTCTACGTTCACCAGCCAGCCGATGCCATCGAGCTGGTCGACGTCGGTCGAGGCTACGCCATGCGTGACCGGGCGCGCCGACTCTACCTGCGTGCCCGTAACTACGGACTGCGCGGTCTCGATGCGAGGCACCCGGGATTCATCGAGCGGTTGTATCGCGAACCGGAAGCGGCTCTTGCCGACTGCACGGACAGGGACGTGGCCTTGCTCTACTGGACGACCGTGGCTTCAGCTGCCGCCGTCGGTCTGGGAAAGGATGATCCGAATCTGCTTGGGCAATTGCCGATCATCGAAGCCATGGCGCAACGTGCCCTGACACTCGATGAGAGTTTCTCCGCAGGCGACCTGCACGTATTCATGATCAGCTACGAGATGGCACGCCCCGGCGGCGGTGAGGTGGCGGCTCATCGTGCACGTGCGCATTTCGAGCGCGCCGTCACCCTCTCCGACGGTCACAAGGCTGCCGCATACGTCGCACTGGCCGAATCACTTTCGGTCGCACAACAGGACCGCGTCGAATTCGACCGGTTGCTCCACACGACACTCATGCTCGACATCGACAGCCGTCCCGAATGGCGGCTGGCCAACCGTGTTTCGCAGGAACGTGCCCGTTGGCTGCTCGACCACGCTCATCACTTCTTTTCCGAGTGACTCACCAGGGGGGAACCGACATGACCATTGAACACAGCACCAAACGACGGTCTCTTGCACTCTTCCTGGCCCTCATGCTGTTACTGCCGTTTACCACCTATGCCGGCGCGCGCATCAAGCTAGGCACCATTGCACCACGCGGTTCCATTTATCACCGCGTATTACAGGAGATGGGTGAGGCGTGGCGTGGCGCCGCCGGATCCGGCGCCGAATTCATCATCTACACAGACGGTTCCCAGGGAGGCGAGGCGGCCACGGTGCGTCGTATGCGCATCGGTCAGCTCGATGCGGCGATGCTCTCGGCAAATGGCCTGCGCTACATCGATCCCTCGGCGACCGCGCTGCAGATGATCCCGCTGGCATTTCGCACCTGGGATGAAGTCGACTACGTGCGCGACAGGATCCGTCCATCGCTCGAAAGAAAACTTCTCGACCGCGGCTACGTCGTCCTGTTCTGGGCCGAAGCTGGGTGGGTGCAGTTCTTTTCCAAAAAGGCTGCCGTGCGGCCGGAGGATTTCCGGTCGATGCCGATTTTCTGCTGGCGTGGCGATACCACGCAGATCGGCATCATGAAAGCACTTGACTACCGTCCGGTCGCACTTGAAACCAGCGACATGTTGCCGGGATTGCAGTCGGGCCTGGTCGACGTCGTCCTGACGCCACCGTCCTATGCCCTGGCGAGCCAGTTCCAGACCGTGGCGCCTCACATGCTGCAACTCAACTGGGTGCCCATCGTCGGCGCCGTCGTGATATCCCGGCGCGCCTGGGATGCGATGCCTCTTGCGGCCCAGACCGCACTGCGCGAATCGGCCCTGGTCGCCGAACGCAAGTTACGAGATCGTCGGAGTGCACAGGACGATGGCGCCATCGCCGCCATGGAGGCCAGTGGACTGGTGGTCCACCAGCCCGATCCCGGGGTCGCGGCCGAGTGGCAACAATTCGTCGAGGGTATCTATCCACGGGTGCGTGGCCCCATCGTTCCAGCAGAAGAGTTCGACCAGGTGATGGCTGCGCTGCGTGCCTATCGTGCGTCCCGGTCACGGCCATGAATGCCACTCTAACCATCGACCATCTCGACCAACCGGTTGAAAACGGCCTGGCGCTACAGGCCCGTATGCAGACGATGGAATCGTGGTTCCTGGCCGCTGCGCTCGGCGCGTTAATGCTGTTACCGGCGACCGAAATTCTTTTCCGCCTGGCAGGTGGCAGTGGCATCGCCGTGGCTGGCGAGATGACTCAGCACTTGACCCTGCTGGTCGGCATTCTTGGTGCGGTGCTGGCCGCAGAGCGAGGCCGGTTACTGGCGCTGGGAAGCGGGGATTTCATCCAGGAAAAGATTGGGTTCGCGGCTCTGCCAGTCGTCCGCAACGGTATTGCAGCCGGAGTCAGCAGCGGTCTCTGCATTGCCGGACTGGACTTCGTCGTCTTCGAGCACTCAGCAGGGGGCCTGGTGATGGCCGTCGTGCCACTCTGGTTGGTACTGCTGTTGCTGCCTTCAGGGTTCGCGATCATCAGTCTGCATCTGCTGTATAAGGCAAGCGGCAACTGGCGCGGCCGATTGCTGGCGCTGTGCATCGCTGGCGGCCCACTGGTGCTCGCCGTGAGCGGCAGCATCGAACGCGAGTACTGGCTGCTGCCCGGACTGGTTCTGGTAGGCATCGCATTACTGCTCGGCGCACCCATCTTCGTGGCGTTGGGTGGCGTTGCGCTGGTGCTGTTCTGGAGCCACGACCTGCCGCTCGCGGCACTCGCCCTCGACCATTACGGCCTTGTCGTCAATCCGACACTACCGGCAATACCACTGTTCACGGCCGCCGGCTACCTGCTCGCCGAGGGTGGAGCGCCTCGTCGCCTGGTCACACTGTTCCATGCCGTGTGTGGCAACGTCCGCGGTGGTCTGGCGCTGGTCGCCATCGCCGCCTCGGTCTTTTTCACCTGTCTGACCGGGGCCTCCGGAGTGGCGATACTGGCCCTTGGTGGCCTGTTGATGCCGATGCTGCTGACCTCGGGCTATCGGGACCGCGACGCGCTCGGACTGGTCACCGGGGCCGGTACGGCCGGAGTACTCACGCCACCGAGCATGCCGTTGATCCTCTATGCGGTCGTGGCGCAGGTTGGTATCGAGCAGATGTTCCTCGGCAGCCTGATCCCGGCACTGGTCATGGCCGCTCTGACCCTGGCTTGGGGCCTGATGAAAGCGCCGCGAGGATGGAGTACGCAGCAGGCAGGCCCCACGCCGGAGATCGCCCGCGCGGCCTGGGATGCGAAATGGGAACTGCTGCTGCCGATCGTTGCACTCGGCAGCCTGTTCGGCGGCTTCGCGACCCCGGTCGAGGCGGCCGCACTGACCGCGCTCTACGCCCTGCTGGTCCAGACCCTGGTCCACCATGAATTGACCTGGCGAGGCGGCGTCCCCCGCGTGCTTACCGAGTGCGGCCTGCTGGTCGGTGGCATCCTGTTGATCCTGGGTGTCGCCCAGGGGCTGACCAATTTCATTATCGACCAGCGCATCCCCGATCTGGCCGTCGACTGGGTGACGGCCATCACCACGTCACCGTGGCTGTTCCTGCTGGCACTCAATGGGCTGCTGCTGGTCGCCGGCTGCCTGGTCGATGTCTTTTCGGCGATCATCATCCTGACTCCGATACTGGCCCCCGTCGGGCTCGCCTACGGTATCGATCCGATCCATCTCGGGGTGGTCATCCTCGCCAACCTGGAACTCGGCTACCTGACGCCACCGGTCGGCATGAACCTGTTTTACGCCGCCTACCGGTTCGAAAGGCCGATTCTCGAGGTCGGGCGGAGCGTGTTGTCGCTGTTCGCGATGCTTGCCATAGGGGTCCTGGTCATCACCTTTATCCCGTGGTTGAGCACTGTGCTGGTGAGGTGAACAGGTGTGACAGACACGTCAATGAGCACAGGCAAAGCAACACGATCAGGAATTACTGACTATCTTCGAGCAGGGGAGGGATTACAGATGCAACGTTACCTCGGGATTGATATTGGTACCGAATCGGTCAAGTTGGTCGAACTGGTCCAGGATCAAGGGATCTACCGGATCCGCAGGTTGCGGCGGCTGGATCACGGCAAGTCCCCTGAGACCCGGATCGGCGAGGCCCTTGATGGACTGGACTGGGCGTCGCTGGACGGCGCGGTGGCGTGCGGTTACTACTCACGCCTGCTGAAGCTGCCATCGATCCCGTCACGCCAGGCGCGAATTGCCGGATTCCGTCACCATTTCGATCCACACCCGGCGACGCTGGTCACCATCGGCAGCCACGGCTTCTCGGTACTCGAACTGCATGGCGGAGACCTGCAGGTCTATCGCGAGAATTCACGCTGTTCGCAAGGCACCGGCAACTTCCTGCGCCAGCTCGTGGGACGCTTCGACCTGGAGATTGAACAGGCAAGCGAGTTGTGCGCCTCGGTCGATGACCCTGCGCCGCTCTCCGGCCGCTGCCCGGTCATCCTGAAGACCGACATGACCCACCTTGCCAACCAGGGCGTCAGCAAGGCACGTATCCTTGCCGGCCTCTACGACGCGGTCTGCGAAAACGTCCGCGCGCTGATCAATCCACGTACCAGCCCTCCTCGCCTGCTGCTGAGTGGTGGGGTCTGTCGGTCGCAACGGATTCGCGAAAATTTCCACCGTTTCGGGACCCAGCACGGCATAGCTCCGCTACCGACCGACGACCTGGCTACTGATTACCTCGACGCCCTCGGCGCCGCGCTGGAAGCCGCCCGCAAGCCGACGACCTTGCCCGCCGAACACGACTTGCTGCAAATAACCGAGGAGCGCCGATTCGTCTCGGTGCCCGCCCTCTCGACCCACCTCGACAAGGTCCGGCGGATGCCCCCGGTGACCATGCCGTCCACACTGCCACCCAACACGGCGGTGGTACTCGGTTTCGATATCGGTTCGACCGGTTCGAAGGCGGTCGCGATCTCGACCGACAGCGGGCAACCGCTCTGGGAGAGCTACCTGGAGACGGCGGGGGATCCGGTCAAGGCGACTCAAGGCCTCCTGCGCGATTTCCTCGACGGTCCTGCGGCAACCGCCCCGGTTCTCGCCATCGGCACCACCGGCAGTGGGCGCGAAATCGTCGGCTCACTGCTCACCGCCTGCCTCGAGCCTCGCAAAGTGTTCGTACTCAACGAGATCGCGGCACACGCCGCCGGAGCGCACCATTTCGAGCCACGGGTCGACACCATCTTCGAAATCGGCGGCCAGGATGCCAAGTACATCCGTCTCGATCAGGGGCGGGTGGTCGATGCGGCCATGAACGAGGCCTGCAGCGCCGGAACCGGTTCGTTCATCGAGGAGCAGGGGCGCAAGTTCGACGGCATCGCAGATGTCCAGCAACTTGCCGACGAGGCACTGAATGCCACGGCCGGCCTCTCGCTTGGCCAGCACTGCTCGGTGTTCATGGCCGAGGTCATCGACGATGCGGTCGCGGCCGGGGTCGACCGCCGACAGATCGTCGCCGGCATCTACGACTCGGTGATCCAGAACTACCTCAACCGGGTGATGGGATCACGCTCGGTTGGTGAGGTGATTTTCTGCCAGGGGATGCCGTTCGCCGCTGATGCGCTCGCCGCGGCTGTCGCCCGCCAGACCGGGAGCGAGGTGATCGTGCCGCCGAACCCGGGAACCGTCGGCGCACTCGGCATCGCCCTGCTGACACGGCGAGCCCTGCCCTGCGAACCGGCCTCACCCATCGATATCGCGCGGCTGCTCGAGGCGGAAATCACCCGCCGTGACACCTTCGTCTGCGGCTCGAGCAAGGGCTGCGGAGAACCCGGAAACAAGTGCCGAATCGACCGCCTGAAAACACGCATCGGTCCGCACCAGCAGCGCTTCACCTGGGGCGGGGCCTGCTCGCTGTGGGAGCATGGCACCGGCCGCCACAAGCTGCCCGACCTGACGCCCGACCCGTTCCGAGATCGCCGGCTGCGGGTCGATGAACTGCGCGCCGGGCTGTCGTTCAAGCCTGGCCGGCCGAGCATCGGACTGACCGACGAATTTGTCCTCAAGGGGCTGTTCCCGTTCTTCGCGATCTATCTGGACCGGCTCGGTTTCAACGTGGTCACCGCGAACGGCGGCGAACGCAAGACACTCAAGCGCGGCATCGAGGAGGCAGGAATCCCCTTCTGTGCACCGATGCAGCTCTACCAAGGGGTCATCGGCGACCTGGTCGATACCCGGCCGGACCTGCTGTTGCTGCCCATGCTGCGCTCGCTGCCACGGGTCGGCGATGAACCGCATGCTTGTACCTGCCCGGTGGTCCAGGGCAGTGCCGACATCCTGATCAACAACCTGACCAACCGTCACCATTGCCAGATCGTTTCGCCGGTCATCGACATCGGCAGTGACGGCCTCGCATCGCCGGAATTCCGTGACGGGGTTCGCACGCTGGCCGGGCTCCTGGAACGAGCCGACGAAAACTGGGAAGCCGCCTATGACGAGGCCCTGAAAGTCCAACTCGAATTCGATGCCGCGCTGCTTGCCAGCGGACGCCGGGCACTCGATTTCTGCAACGAGCACGGGCTGTTTCCGGTGGTCATCCTCGGCCGCCCGTACACCCTGTACAACAGCCTGCTGAACGCCAACCTGCCGGCACTTCTCCGCGAGCAGGGTGCCGTGCCAATCCCGGTCGACTGCTACCCGGTGGACGACGACGTCCCGATCCTTGACACCATCTACTGGGGCCAGGGCCAGCGTAACCTGCGTGCCGCAAGCCAGGTGCGTGAAAGCACGGGCGTCTACAGCCTCTGGGCCAGCAACTACTCATGCGGGCCCGACAGCTTCAACCTCCATTTCTATGCCCACCTGATGGCGGGCAAGCCGTTCACGGTGATCGAGACCGACGGCCATGCAGGCGACGCCGGCACCAAGACCCGGATTGAAGCCTTCTTGCAGTGCGTTCGGGAGGACCAGACCACCAGGCAACGGCCTATGCCAAACGGGCGTCATGCTGCCCTCGGCCGGACACCGGTCGACATGACCTCGATCCGGGACCGGGCCGAGACCGTGCTGATTCCCCGCCTCGGCAGCGGCTCGGACGTGCTTGCCGCCTGCCTGCGGGGGGTCGGCATCGATGCCGAGTCCCTGCCGATGCCCGATCGCGAGTCCCTGCGCCTCGGCCGGCGGCACACCTCGGGCAAGGAGTGCGTACCGATGACTATCACCCTCGGCTGCATCCTGAAGCGACTCGCACGGGAAACAGACCCTGAGCGGCATTTCGCCTACCTGATGCCGACCGCCGACGGACCGTGCCGCTTCGGCACCTATCACCTCCTGCATCGCCTGGTGCTCGAGCGTCTCGGTCACGGCAAGCGGGTGCGGATCTGGTCACCGAGCTGCGGCGACAACTACTTCGACGGGGTACCGGCCGGATTCAGCGCCCTGGTCCTCGCCGGGTTCTCGGCCAACGACGTCCTGCTTGAAGCGCTCCACGACAGCCGGCCGGTGGAAACCCGACCAGGCGCCGCGAACCGCGTCTACCGCCACTACCAGCGGCTCATCGTGAACCGTGTCCACACCGCCTGCGAGACCCAGCTTGCGCTGCCGAAAGCGCTGTTCCAGGCGGCCTACGGCGCATTATTCGGGCTCGCCCCGATCCTCGACAGCGCCGGTCGGGCGTTCGCTCGAATCCGTGAGGAACGCCATCTGCCCCGGGTGTTGGTCACTGGTGAAATCTTCGTCCGTTGCGACCCGTTCTCGAACGGCAACCTGGTCGAGCAACTCGAGGCGCGCGGACTGCGTGTCCACCTGGCACCGTTCAGCGAGTGGCTCGAGTACGTCGACCAGGCCAACCGCCTGACGCGCAATCCCGACTTCGACGATCGCCTGTACGGCTTTGTCCGCCAGCGGATCCAGGAACGCTGCTACAGCATAATCGGCAGCCACCTCGGCTGGCACGCCCGCCCCCGGGTCAGCGATATGATCGACGCCGCCGCAGGGCTGGTGCGCCCGGAGCTCGATAGCGAGACGATCCTCACGGTCGGCAGCGCCTTGCACGAATGGCGTCAGGGCCGGATCGACGCGATGGTCAACGTCGGGCCGCTGGAGTGCATGCCGTGCAAGATCGCCGAGGCCCAGCTGCTGCAGGCCGCCAAGAACGAGCGGTTATTGTCATTGTCGCTGCCCACCACCGGCGATTCGATAAGCCAGGAACAGGTCGACAGCTTCGCCTACGAGGTCCATGCGCGCTTTGCCACGCGCCAGGCCGACAGGATTCGTGAAGCCGATTCGGCCCGGGCCGAGCGATGCATCGCACCCTATCCATCCACCTTTACAACGGACGCACCCATACCGCCGTATCGTGAAACACCGCGCCGCCGAGCGGCGGCGCCGGATCGGCCGAGGTCAACAGGTTGATGCCGACTCCGCCGGCGAACGCCCCGTTCGGCCAGATGCTCTCGATTACGACGACCCCTCGCTGCGACCCGGCGAACGGGCGGGCATGGAGTTCCAGGTTGCCCTGGCGGTTGCCGATGCGCACGCGGTCGCCGTCGGCGATTCCGAGTCCGGCGGCATCGTCCAGGTGGAGCAGCGCGACCGGGCGGACTTCGCGCTTCTGCGAGGTCGCCGTCTCGGTGAAACTGGTATTGAGGAAATCGTGTGCCGGTGCCGTCACCAGCCGGAACGGGTGGTCGTCATCGCGAGCGTCGATGAGCTCGACATGATCAGGAAATTCCGGCATCGCGGCGTGGTCGGGACCGACCGTGGCCCAGTCAGGACTGAACCGGAAGCGGCCGTCCGGGTGGGCAAAGCCGTCGAGGAAATGGGCCTGCTCGAACGGCAGGCTGCAGTCGTGGCCGCCGGCAGCGTGGATGGTGTCGGCATCCGGCAGACCCGAGGCGCGTAGGGTCGCGTCGATCAACTCCCGGGCACTCATATCGAATCCTGGATGGTCGGCCCCGAGCCGCCTGGCGAGGTCACAGACCACGGCGTGGTTCGGGCGCGACTCGGCGTACGGTGCGATGACCGGGCGGGCCACCTGAAGGTAGACGTGACCACCCCCCTTGTAGATGTCGTCGTGCTCGAGGAACGTCGTCGCCGGCAGCACGATGTCGGCATAGCGCGCCGTGTCGGTCATGAACTGCTCGTGGACGCAGAGAAACAGGTCGTCGCGCTCCAGGCCGACGCGCACCCGACCGCTCTCCGGCGCCACCGTGGCCGGATTGGTGTTCTGGATGATCATCGCCGTCACCGGCGGGCCGTCACCGAGGTCGCGGCGATCCCCAGTCAGCACCGCGCCGATGCGTGACATGTCGAGCAGGCGCACGGTCGGGTCGAGCCGGTCGAGCCCCTCGATCAGGGTCGCGTCGACCGGGTAGAGCGCGCCATTGGACTGCAACAGCCCACCCCCCCGGTGGCGCCAGGCACCGCTGACTGCCGGCAGGCAGGTGACCGCATGGGCATTGGGCACGCCGTTGCGGGAGCGCGACATGCCGTAGCCGAGGCGGATCAGGCTGCGCGGGGTGCCGCCGTACTCGCGGGCGAAGGCCTCGATTTCGGCCACGGCGAGACCGGTGATGGGCGCGGCCCAGTCAGGACCGCGTGACTGCAGGTGACGCTCGAGGTCTTCGGGACGGTCGCTGTAGCGAGCCAGGTAGTCACGGTCGGCGAGGCCGTCGCGGAACAGCACGTGCATCACGGCGCAGGCGAGCGCGCCGTCGCTGCCCGGTTGCAGCGCCAGGTGGAGGTCGGCCAACTCGGCGGTACGGTTGCGGTAGGGGTCGATGACGACGATCCGGGCGCCGCGCTTGCGTCGCGCCTGGCGCGCCAGGTGCAGAGCGTGGACGTGGGTCGCGGCCGCGTTGAGGCCCCAGAAGACCACCAGGTCGCTCTCCGGGGTCTCGCGCGCGTCGGTACCGCGCGCCGCGCCGAGACCGGCCTTGAGGGCCGCGCCCATGGCGCTCGAGCAAATGGTCTTGTGCTCGCGCGAATAACCGAGGCAGTGGGTCAGCCGGTCGAGGCCGTCACGTTGGACCAGGCCCATGGTGCCGGCGTAACGGTAGGGCCAGACCGTTTCCGGACCGTGGCGTGCGGTGGCGTCACGAAAGGCCGCGGCGACACTGTCGAGGGCGGTCTCCCAGTCGACCGGCTCGAACCGCCCGCTGCCTTTGGGTCCGACCCGGCGCAGCGGCGTGGTCAGTCGTTCGGGATGGTGGACCCGCTCGGCGTAGCGCGCCACTTTGGCGCAGATCACCCCCTGGGTGAAATCGTTGTCACGCGCGCCACGAACCTTACCGATCCGATCCGTGGCCAGCTGTTCGATCTCCAGCGCGCAGGTGCTCGGGCAGTCGTGCGGGCAGACGCTGGGCAAGTAGGAGGCGACCATCACTGCGCTCCAGGAAAGGGTCCGAGGTGAGCCTAGGGGCCGGACGGGCTGCCGGCAAGCTGGCCGGTTGCCGCCATGTCGGCCGCTGGTTAATCTCGATCACATTCCGGACTGCAAGAGCCGCCGATGTCCAACCGTTGCCACCCCCGCTGTTCGTACTCGCGGCCGGCCGGCGGCTCATCACCGCGGCCGCGCAGCAGCAACCCGCTGGGCTAGACTCAGCGCGCACACATACCAGGACGAGAACCAACGCTATGGCAGGCACCCGCTTCACCCTCGAGGTCCAACCCACCCTCCCCGAGCGGCTGGCCCGGCTCGAAGAGCTCGCCAACGATCTGCTCTACAGCTGGGACCGCTCGGTCCGCGCCCTCTTCCACCGCCTCGACGACGACCTGTGGGACGCGTGCCACCACAACCCGAAGGTGTTCCTGCGCAGGGTCGGCCAGGCGCGGCTCGACGCCGCGGCCCAGGACCGGGTGTTCATGAACGACTTCAACCGGGTCGTCTCCAGTTATGACACCTACCACCGCGAGCAGACGCGCAGCGACCTCGATCTGCTACTCGATCCAGACCAGGACCTGGTCGCCTACTTCTGCGCCGAGTTCGGTTTCCACGAAAGCTTCCCGATCTACTCAGGCGGCCTCGGCATCCTGGCCGGCGACTACTGCAAGGCCGCCAGCGACCTCGGCCTGCCATTCGTCGCCGTCGGCCTGCTCTACCGTCAGGGTTACTTCACCCAGACCATCGACGGTCACGGCAGCCAGGTCGCCCATTTCGCACCGATCCACTTCAACGACCTGCCGGTTCGACGGGCGACGGCAACCGACGGCACGCCGGTATCGGTCACGCTGGAACTCCCCGGGCGTACCCTGCACCTCAATGTCTGGGAGGCCAAGGCCGGCCACATCCGCCTGGTGCTGCTCGACAGCGACCTGCCGGAAAACAGCGAGGACGACCGCGCCATCACCTACCAGCTCTACGGCGGTGACGAGCAGACCCGGATCCAGCAGGAGATGGTGCTCGGCATCGGCGGCGTGCAGGCGCTGCAGGCCCTCGGCCTCGAACCGACCGTCTGGCACATCAACGAGGGCCACGCCGCCTTCTCGATCCTCGAGCGCTGCCGGGCCCATGTCGCCGACGGTATGAGCTTCGCCAGCGCGCTGGAGTTGGTCGCCGCCGGCACGGTCTTTACCACCCACACCCCGGTGCCGGCCGGTCACGACATCTTCCACCGCGACCTGATCGAGGAATACCTCGGCCCGCTCGCGGCAGAACTCGGGCTCACACTGGAGCAGTTCATCGCTCTCGGTGCGCTGGACGGGGAGCTCGACCAGTTCAACCAGACCACGCTGGGGCTGCAGGGCTCGCGCTTCCACAACGGCGTCAGCGCCATCCACGGCCGGGTCGCCGCGGAGATGGAACGCGACGCCTGGCCACAGGTGCCGGCGATTGAGAACCCGCTGACCCACGTCACCAACGGCGTCCACGTGCCGACCTTCCTGGCCCACGAGTGGGTCAACCTGTTCGACATGCGCTTCAGCGGCCAATGGCGCAACGAGCTGCTCAACGAGGGCTACTGGGAGCGGATCGAGGAGATTCCGGACCACAATTTCTGGAGCCTGCGCCAGTCACTGAAATCGAACATGCTCGCCGACGTCCGCCAGCGTGTCATCACCCAGCACCGGCGCAACGGCGTCGGCCCGACCCAGGTCGCGCGCCTGGTTCGCCACATCGACCCCGACAACCCGGACATCCTGACCGTCGGCTTTGCCCGCCGCTTCGCCACCTACAAGCGGGCGACGCTCTGGTTCCAGGACCCGGAACGACTGGCGCGGTTGCTCAACGACCCGGAGCGACCCGGCCTGCTGATCTTCGCCGGCAAGGCCCACCCGCGCGACACCCCGGGCCAGGACCTGATCCGTGCGCTCCACGGCTTTGCCCAGCGACCCGAATTCGAGGGCCGGATCATCCTCGTCGAAGGCTACGACATGGCGCTGGCGCGCAAGCTGGTCGCCGGGTGCGACGTCTGGGGCAACACCCCCGAATACCCGCTCGAGGCGAGCGGTACCTCGGGCCAGAAGGCCGGGATCAACGGCGTGGTCAATCTCAGCGTGCTCGACGGCTGGTGGGGCGAGGGCTACAACGGCGAAAACGGCTGGGCGATCACCCCGCATCCCCCGGAAACCCCGGCCGAGCAGCGCAACGCCGAAGAAAGTCGCGAACTGCTCGACCTGCTCGAGTACGACGCCGCCCCGCTCTACTACGCCAAGGGCGTGCACGGCTACTCGGAGGGATGGGTGCGCCTGTCGAAGGCGTCGATGAAGTCACTGATACCACGCTACAACGCCCAGCGCATGGTGATGGACTACGTCATGAAGCTCTACGGGCCAGCCAACTGGCAGCGGCGCGCACTCGGCGAGAACGGCGGCGCGCCGGCGCGCGCGCTGGCCGAGTGGAAGGCGCGGGTCGGTGCGGCCTGGCCTGGGGTGAGCGTACGGTTTGTCGACACCCCGGCGGAAGTGCTCGCCGCCGGCGACTCACTGCAGCTTGCCGTCGCCGTTCATCTCAACGGCCTCGAGCCCGGAGACCTGGTAGTGGAGTGCCTCAGTGGCCGCGAGAGTCCGGAGGGGTTCATGGTCGAACAGCGCACCGCGCTCAAGCCGACCGACGACCGGGTCGACGGCGCGGTCGTGTTTCATGTCGACCTGTTGCCGCCGTTGACCGGGCTGCAGCAGTATCAGCTCCGCGCCTACCCCTACCACACCAGCCTCAGCCACCCGTTCGAAACCGGGCGCATGCTCTGGCTGTAAGCCACCGGCGTCGTGACGGCGCCGATCCCGTCAGGAGTCAGCCGACCTGCGGCAGATGCGCCAGCGATGCCGCGATCGCCTCCTGCGGGTACTCGAAGTCTTCCAGCTTGCCGGAGAAGTAGTCGTCGTAGGCGGCCATGTCGAAATGGCCGTGACCGGAGAGGTTGAACAGGATCGTCTGCCCTTCGCCGCGCGCCTTGCACGCCAGCGCCTCGTCGACCGCCGCGCGGATGGCGTGGCATGACTCGGGCGCCGGGATGATGCCTTCGGTACGAGCGAACTGGACCCCCGCCTCGAAGGTCGGTAGCTGCGCTACAGCAACCGCCTCGACCACGCCCTCGTTGAGTAGCTGCGACACCAGCTGCGAGTCGCCGTGGTAGCGCAGGCCGCCGGCATGGATGCCCGGGGGCATGAAGTCGTGACCGAGGGTGTACATCTTCATCAGCGGCGTCAGGCCGACGGCGTCGCCGAAATCGTAGGCGTAGTGGCCACGAGTCAGCGTCGGGCACGACGCCGGCTCGGCGGCGATCAGCCGCACCTCGCGCCCGGCCGCCTTGTCAGCGAGGAACGGGAACGCGATGCCGGCGAAGTTGGAGCCGCCGCCGCAGCAGCCGATGACGATGTCGGGGTAGTCGCCGGCACGCTCGAGCTGGGCCTTCGCCTCCTGGCCGATCACCGTCTGGTGCAGGCAGACGTGGTTGAGCACCGATCCGAGCGCGTAGTTGGTGCCCTCGTGGGTCGCCGCCTCCTCGACCGCTTCGGAGATGGCGATACCGAGCGAGCCCTGGGAGTCGGGATCCTCGGCCAGGATCTTGCGCCCCGATTCGGTCAGGTTGGTCGGGCTGGCCAGCACCTCGGCACCCCAGGTCTCCATCATCGAGCGGCGGAACGGTTTCTGTTCGTAGCTGATCTTGACCATGTAGACGCGGACGTCGATGCCGAACATCTGCCCGGCCAGCGCCAGCGACGAACCCCACTGGCCGGCACCGGTCTCGGTCGCCAACCGACGGATACCCGCCTCGTGGTTGTAGTAAGCCTGGGCGACGGCACTGTTTGGCTTGTGTGAACCGGCCGGACTGCCCCCCTCGTACTTGTAGTAGATCTTCGCCGGGGTGCCGAGCGCCTGCTCGAGACGGTGGGCACGATACAGCGGTGACGGCCGCCACAGCTGCAGCGCCTCGCGCACCGGGTCGGGGATCGGGATCCAGCGCTCGGCCGAGACCTCCTGCTCGATCAAGGCCATCGGGAAGATCGGCGCCAGTGCCTCGGGTCCGATCGGCTGGCCGTCCGGGCCGAGCGGTGGCGCCGGCGGATTCGGCATGTCGGCGACGACGTTGTACCAGTGCGTCGGGATGTCGGACTCTTCCAGGATGATCTTGGTCTGCATGGTTTCCCCTGTGGCCAGGTCACACGGAACCTGGCGCTCCTTGTCGATTCGAAGCGCCGCATGGTAGCAGCGGCAGTTCGCCAATCGCGACCCGGTCGGCTGTCACTCGCGGCGCTGTCCCGGGTGAACCCGCGCCATCTTGACCGCGTTGCCCTTGGTCTGAACCACGTCGACCGGGTAGCCGGCCAGCAGCACGCTGGTACCAGGCTCGGGGATGCTCTCCAGGTAGTCGATGATCAGGCCGTTGAGGGTCTTGGGACCGTCAGTCGGGAACTGCCAGTTCATGCTGCGGTTGAGCTCGCGGATGGTGGCCGAACCGTCGACCAGGAAGCTGCCGTCCTCTTGCGGGAAGACGTCCTTGATGGTGTCGGCAGGGTCGGTGGTGAACTCGCCGACGATCTCCTCGAGCAGGTCCTCCATGGTGACCAGGCCGAGGATGTCGCCGTACTCGTTGACTACCAGCCCGAAGCGGCGCTTGGTGTGCTGGAAGTTGATCAGTTGCTTGTTAAGCGGAGTCCCGGACGGGATGAAATAGGGCTCGCGAATCGCCCCCTCGAGATCTTCCCGGGTGAACGACTCCTGCAGCAGCAGCCGGGGCATCTTGCGCAAATGGACGTAGCCGGTGACGTGGTCGAGATTCTCGCGGAACACCGGCAACCTCGCGTACTGGCTGCCGGCGAGCTGCAGCAGGATCTCGTCCCAGTCGTCGTCGAGATCGATGCCCGCCACCTCGTTGCGCGGCACCATGATGTCCTCGACCGTAACCAGCTCCAGCTCGAGCACGCTGAGCAGCATGCGCCGGTAGCGCTTGGGCATCGGCCCACCCGTCTCGAGCACCATCGAGCGCAGTTCCTCGCGGGTCAGCGGTTTTTCGCCATGGGCGTCCGGGTCGATACCGAACAGCCGCAGCAGGTTGTTGCTCATCCAGTTGACCACCCAGACCAGCGGGTAGAGCAGCTTCAACAGCGGCTCGTAGACCCAGGCGGCCGGGAAGGCGATGCGCTCGGGGTGCAACGCGGCCAGGGTCTTGGGTGTCACTTCGGCAAAGATCAGGATCACCAGCGTCAGCGTACCGGTGGCGATGGCGATTCCGATCTGGCCGAACAGGCGCAGGGCGATGACGGTGCTGATCGCCGAGGCGAGGATGTTGACGAAGTTGTTGCCGATCAGGATCAGCCCGATCAGCCGGTCTGGCCGCTGCAACAGCCGGCGTGCGCGCGTCGCTCCGACATGCCCTTCGCGCGCCAGGTGGCGCATGCGGTAGCGATTCAGGGCCATCAGGCCCGTCTCCGAGCCCGAGAAGAACGCGGATAGGACGATCAGTACGACCAGCACTAAGAACAGGACGCTCAGGGGGACGTCGTCCAACGGAAAAGGGCCTCGAAACGTGGTGGAATAGGTTCTTTCTACGGCGACCCAGGAGGGCTGTCAACGCTCAGGCAACTCTGACCTGTTCAGAGTTTCCGCGATACACGGATGGTTCGCCATGTTCGGCGATGGCAAGCCGTTGAACATGCAGGCAGCTCAAAACCACGCTTTTGGGCTGCCGTGCTCCGGGAAGGCCAGGATGGACTGGTCCAGAGATTGATCAGACGCGCTGCAACACCAGCTCGAGTACGAACTTGCTGCCGAAGTAGGCGAGCATCAGGACGGCGAAACCGGCGAGCGTCCAGCGGATGGCAATCCGGCCCCGCCAGCCGAGGCGCCACCGCCCCCATAGCAGGAGCGCGAACACGCCCCAGGCGGCAATCGACAACACGGTCTTGTGGATCAGGTGCTGGGCAAAGATGTCCTCGAGGAACACCAGTCCACTGAGCAGCGAGACGCTCAGCAGGATGAAACCGACCGCGATCATCCGGAACAGCAGCCGCTCCATGGTCTGCAGCGACGGCAGGGCCCGAATGACGCCGCCGGGCTGGCGGTTGTGCAGATGCCGGTCCTGGACCGCGAGCAATACCGCCTGGAAGGCGGCGATGGTCAGCAGACTGTAGGCTAGGATCGAGCTGAGGATGTGCAGGTCGAGGCCAGGCGTGTCGCCGCTGATTACCGTGCCGCTTGCCGGCGCCAGGGCGCTGGCGAGGGCGAACAGCCCGGCCACCGGGAAAATGGCGATGCCGAGGTTCTCCACCGGCATGCGCCAGGCCGCGATGGCCAGCAGTAATGCCACCACCCAGGCGACCAGGGAGCCGGCATTGAACAGCCCCAGGCGCAGCCCGTCCACGTCGACGGTGGCCGTCAGCACCAGGTAGCCGTGCACCAGCAGGCCGGCCGATGCCAGCGCCAGTGGCAGGTGACGCGACAGCGCAGCGGCATCGGCACCGCGCAGCAGGCGACGGCCGAGGAGTACCGCGGCGGCAGCGTAGAGCAGACAGGCGACGACAGCAGCGAAAGTCATGCGGAAAACGTCGGAAAAAAGCGTGAGCATCTTCGCACAGTTGCGTTTGGCATTGGAAGCATGGCACCTTGCGTGGAGCGGCGCCGCCCGGCGTCGGCGGGTCATGGCTGTGTGGACGGGCATTTGACATGAGGTTGCAAGTTCTCGGCTGCAGTGGCGGCATCGCTTCGCGCCTCTGGACCACGGCACTGCTGCTAGATGACGACGTCCTGATCGACGCCGGCACCGGCGTTAACGACCTGTCGCTCGACGAAATGGCCAAACTGCGCCACGTGGTGCTGACCCACTCCCACCTCGATCACGTCTGCTGCCTGCCGCTGCTGCTCGACAGCATCTTCGACCGCCTGCCCGAACCGGTGACGGTGCACGGCCAGCCCGAGACCCTGCGCGCGCTGCGCCAGCACATCTTCAATGACGTCATCTGGCCCGATTTCGCACGCCTGCCCGACCCGGCACGCCCGGTGCTGCAATACGCTGAACTGCAGCCGGGCGAGCCGCTGGTGCTCGGCTCGCGGACGCTGACCCCGATCCGGGTCAACCACTCGGTTCCGGCGGTCGGCTACCGCATCGACGGCGAGAACGGCAGCGCGGTCTTCAGTGGTGACACCACCACCAACGACGGCCTGTGGAACGTACTCAACAGCCAACCGCCGTTCGAAATGCTGATCGTCGAATGCGCCTTCAGCGACGCCGACCGTGAACTCAGCATCGCCTCGCGCCACTACTGCCCGGAACTGCTCGCCGCCGACCTGCGCAAGCTCGCCCACCGGCCCAAGATCT
Organism: uncultured Gammaproteobacteria bacterium; assembly: GCA_964195335.1. Taxonomy (GTDB): domain Bacteria; phylum Pseudomonadota; class Gammaproteobacteria; order QNFN01; family QNFN01; genus QNFN01. The sequence continues at coordinate 29,012 of CAXMPC010000101.1, forward strand.
ACCTGACCCACCCGAAACCGGGTGACGAGGATGCCATCTTCACCGAGTGCCGCGTCCACCTCTCCGGCTACGACCTGCACAGGCTGTGTGCCGGCGACTCCTTCACTCTATAATCCGCCCCCGTCCCGCCGGCACCACCGCCGGCCACCAGCACGACCCGGAAGCAGCATGTTCGAGAACCTGAGCCAGCGACTGGGCGGCGTCATCCGCGACCTGCGCGGACAGGGCCGTCTGACCGAAAAGAACATCAGTGACGCCCTGCGCGAGGTGCGCATGGCGCTGCTCGAGGCCGACGTGGCGCTGCCGGTGGTGCGCGGCTTCGTCGACCGGGTACGCGAGCGCGCCGTCGGCCAGGAGGTACTCAAAAGCCTCAGCCCGGGCCAGGCCCTGGTCAAAGTGGTCCACGACGAGTTGATCGTAACCATGGGCCGGGCCAACGACACCCTCGACCTGGCCGCGCAGCCCCCGGCGGTGATCCTGATGGCCGGCCTGCAGGGCTCGGGCAAGACCACCACCAGCGCCAAGCTGGCCCGCTGGCTGGCCGAGCGGCACAAGAAGAAGGTGATGCTGGTCAGCTGCGACGTCTACCGACCGGCGGCGATCGACCAGTTGCAGACCCTTTCCGGCGAGGTCGGAGCCACCTTCTTCCCCAGTACTCCGGATCAGGAGCCGGTGGCGATCGCCACGGCCGCGCTCGAGGCGGCGCAGCGCCAGTTCCTCGACGTCCTAATCGTCGATACCGCCGGCCGGCTCCACATCGACGACGCCATGATGTCCGAGATCCGCGCCCTGAACGACGCGGTGACCCCGGTCGAAACCCTGTTCGTGGTCGACAGCATGACCGGACAGGACGCCGCCAACACCGCGCGCGCCTTCGATGAAGCGTTGCCGTTGACCGGTGTCATCCTGACCAAGACCGACGGTGACGCCCGCGGCGGCGCCGCGCTGTCGGTTCGCGAACTGACCGGCAAGCCGATCAAGTTTCTCGGCACGGGCGAAAAGAGCGCCGCGCTGGAGCCGTTCCACCCCGACCGCATGGCCTCGCGCATCCTCGGCATGGGCGACGTGGTCAGCCTGGTCGAGGAGGTGCAGCATAACGTCGACCACGAGCAAGCCGCGAAGCTGGCGCAGAAGATCAAGAAGGGCAAAGGCTTCACCCTCGAGGATTTCCGCGACCAGCTCAGCCAGATGGAAAAGATGGGTGGACTCGAGAGCCTGGTCGACAAGCTGCCGGGTGCCGCCGAGCTACCGAGCGCGGTGCGCAACCAGGTCGACAATCGTGAGATGAAGCGGATGGTGGCGATCATCAACTCGATGACCCCCCAGGAGCGGCGCCATACCCAGATCATCAAGGGTTCGCGCAAGCGGCGCATCGCCGCCGGCTCCGGCATGCAGGTGCAAGACGTCAACCGTCTGCTGAAGCAGTTCACCCAGATGCAGAAGATGATGAAGAAGGTGTCGAAAGGCGGCATCGGCAAGATGATGCGCGGCATGCAGGGCCGCATGCCACCGGGCATGCGCTTCTGAATCAGGCACGCGCCCCTTCCATTGGCGCGTAGTCCAGATATAATGCGCTGTTTCGTGGGCCGCCCCGCTTGGGCGGTTGCATCCAGAGAGCACAAAAGGACAGTACCCAGCATGGTCACTATTCGACTGGCCCGGGGCGGCGCCAAAAAGCGTCCGTTCTACAACATCGTGGTCACCGACCGCCGCAACCGGCGCGACGGCCGTTACATCGAGCGCATCGGCTACTTCAACCCGATCGCAGCCGGCCAGGCCGAGCGCCTGATCGTCGACCGCGAGCGAGTCGACTACTGGCTGTCAAAGGGCGCGCAGGCCTCCGAGCGGGTCACCAGCCTGCTCAAGACCCCGGCGGCCTGAAGCGCGGCCTGGGTACCCCGGGACTGCGGCAGCGACGATGACCGGCCCGGGCACACACGTGCCGCTGGGCAGGGTCGGCGGACCTTACGGGGTGCGCGGGTGGGTCCGGATCGTATCCGGCACGGAGCCACCGGAACAGATTCTCGGGTACAGCCCCTGGCTGCTCGAGCGCAACGGCGAATGGCGCCCGTACGAGGTGGTCTCGGGGCGGGTGCACGGCAAGGGACTGGTGGCGCAGATCGCTGGCTGCAGCGACCGCGACCAGGCCGCTCTACTCGCCGGCGCGGAGATCGCGGTCCCACGGACCGCACTGGCGGAACTGACCGCCGACGAATACTACTGGGCCGACCTGGTCGGCCTGGCGGTGGTGACCACCGAGGGCACGGACCTCGGCACGGTCGACCACCTGATCGAGACTGGTGCGAACGACGTGCTTGTGGTTCGCGGTGACAGGGAACGGCTGATCCCGTTCACCCCCGGCCACGCGGTGGTCGAGGTTGACCTGGGACAGCAACGGCTGACGGTGGCATGGGACCCGGCGTTCTGAGACGCATCGACGTCGTCACACTGTTCCCGGAGTTGGTCCGGGCCGTGGTCGACAGCGGCGTCACCGGGCGCGCGGCCAATGCCGGGCTGCTGGAGCTGGTGACCTGGAACCCGCGCGACTATGCGCATGACCGGCACCGGACGGTCGACGACCGGCCCTACGGCGGTGGCCCGGGCATGGTGATGAGCGTCCCGCCCTTGCGCGACGCGATTCATGCGGCACGGGCAGCGGCCCCGGCGGGAACGCGGGTGGCCTACCTGTCACCGCAGGGGCGGCGCCTGGACCAGGCGGGGGTTGAAGAACTGGCATCGCGCCCCGGACTGATCCTGGTGGCGGGACGCTACGAAGGCATCGACGAACGTATCGTCGAGGCCGAGATCGACGAGGAGTGGTCGCTTGGCGATTACGTCCTCAGCGGCGGCGAGCTGGCGGCGATGACAATCGTCGACTGCATCACCCGGTTGATCCCGGGCGCGCTCGGCGACGCGGATTCGGCTGAGCAGGACTCGTTTGTCGACGGTCTGCTCGACTGCCCGCACTACACGCGACCCGAGGTCGTGGAGGGGCGGGAAGTGCCGGCGGTACTGCTCAGCGGCGACCATGCGGCAATCGCCCGCTGGCGACGCAAGCAGGCGCTGGGGCGGACCTGGCAACGACGGCCCGACCTGCTCGAGCAGGTCGAACTGGACGAGGAGCAGCGCAGGCTGCTCGAGGAATTCATCGCCGAGCAGGCTGAAGCCTGACGGCAGCAAGGTTGGTACGGGAGAGCACGATGAGCGACATCATTCAACAGCTGGAAGCGGAGCAGATGAGCCGCGAGGTTCCGGCGTTCAGCCCAGGCGACACGGTTGTCGTCCAGGTCAAGGTCCGCGAAGGCAGCAACGAGCGCCTCCAGGCGTTCGAGGGCGTCGTCATCGCCAAGCGCAACCGCGGCCTCAACTCCTCGTTCACCGTGCGCAAGATCTCGCACGGCGAGGGCGTAGAACGCGTCTTCCAGACCCACAGCCCGATGATCGGCTCGATCGTGGTCAAGCGGCGCGGCGACGTGCGCCGGGCCAAGCTCTACTACCTGCGCGACCGTCGCGGCAAGTCCGCCCGGATCAAGGAAAAGCTCTGATCCCGCGCGGCACCAGTTCGCTGGCGCCGCCATAGGGAGTCTCCCGGCTTGCCCTGTACGCACTCGCCCGTGCCGACCGTTCATCAGCGTGCGGTCGCACGGCGCTGCGATTCAATACACCGATCACGCCTCCCTTCCCGCCTGGTGGCCATCACCGCGCTGGTGATCTTCGCCGCCGCCGCGCACGCCACACCCGAGATCGAGGCCCTGGTCGCCGCGGGCACCCCGCGCCTGGCCCTGGCCGTCATCGACAGCGACCAGCCGCCCCTGGACCGTAATCCTGCCGCCTGGATGGCGCTGGAAGGCGTGCGCCTGGAATTGCTGAGTGATCTGGACGATTGGACCACGCTCGAAGCACGCGTCACCGCCCACCCGACCACCCTGCCGCGGGAGTTCACCGACCGCAGTCGGACCCTCCAGGCCGAGGCCGCACTGGCTCGCGGCGACGGCCGCACGGCACGTGCGCGCCTGCGCTCGCTGATCTGGCAGGGTGGTGACGTCGCGAGCGAACCCCTGACCCACTGGCAAGAGCTGGTGATTCGCAGCTATCTCGCCGACGACCTGACCGAGGACGCCCACCTGGCGATGCTGCGCTACCGACAGGATCACGGCAGCGATGACCCGGCCATGCGCGAGCTCGGTGTACGTATTCTTCTGCGCGCGGGGCGACCGGATGCGGCACTGGCCGCGCTCGGCAGCGCCGACGACCCGACGTCTGACGCGCTACGTCTTTTGGCCCTGCTCCGCTCGGGGCGATCACCGGCCGCCAAAGTTGGGCGCGACGCCAAGAAACAGGCGCGTACCGCAGAGCGCGCCAGCAAGCCTCTCGTGGCCACCCGCTACTGGGCCGTGGCAGCCGAGGCGGCAGCCGCCGCGGAAGATACCGCGGCAAGGATCGCCACACTCGAGGCCGGACTCCCGGAAAAGGATCTGCCACCGGGCGAAACCCTTTTTGCCCTGACACCAGATGATCTCTGGCAGGCCTACCGCGCCCATGGTGAAATCCTGGGCAACCGGGCGCAGCTGCTGGTCGGGCAGGACGCGGCCTGGTTCGAGCTTGCCACCATCCGCGCCGCAGAGGATCCGCCCGCCGCACGCGCACTGTTCGCTGCGCTGGCCCGCATTGCGCGCGACTCGGCGCTGCGCCAGGCGAGCCACGTCTCCTTCACCTCCTCGCTGGCGAAAGCCCCACGAGGGGCGCTGCTGCTGAAGCGGCTCTATCTCGACACCGACCCGGGCCTGCCCACGGATGCCATCCCGGCTCAGCTACGCCAGCGACTTGCTGAAGAGGCCGTGGCCGCCGGCGACCTGGCCACCGGGGCACGCTTGCTCACCGGCCTCGACGGACCGCCGCCGGGCACCGACGCCTTTACCTGGAGACTGCAGCGGGCCCAGGTCCTGGTGCGCGCCGGAGATCCGGCACGCGGTGGCATGGAACTGGTCCGGCTGGTGACGACACAGCCCGAACGATCGGCCGCCGAACAGGCCGCACTGATGCCGGTCATTACCGAACTGCAGGAGGCCGGCGGCCATGCCCGGGCCATCGAGGTGTTGTCACGGCTGCTGCGTGCGCCGCAGGACGATCCCGCCCTGCACCGTGACCTGCTGCTCGCCCTCGCTGAAAGTGAACGCGCCCTGGACCGACCTGCAGTTGCAGCACGCTTCTACCTTCGCGGCGCCCTCCTGCCTGGCACCAAGCCTGCGGACAACCGGGGACGGGAAGCACGCCACCTGGCCGTTGTGACGCTGGTCGACGCCGGCTTCAACGCCGATGCACGCAACCTGCTGCAGGGATTGATAGCTGATTCCAAGGGCAAGGAACGCAAGGCCCTGGAGCAGGAGCTTCGCCAGCTAAAGGGTCGCGACTGACGTGCCCCGCGCGAATCCGACCCCACGGTTCGATGCCGTCGTCGCCACGCCGATCGGGCCGCTCGGCATCGCCCTTGCCGACGAGGTGATCGAACAGATCACCTTCCTGCCGCCACGGCGACGACCACGCACGCCGCGCCACCCGTTGGCGCGCGAGGCCGCGGCCCAACTCACGCACTACTTTACCGATCCGCGTTTCGCTTTCGACCTGCCGCTGATAGAACACGGGACCCCTTTCCAGCGCCGGGTCTGGGCCGCGCTGCGAGCGATCCCGCGTGGTGAGACCCGCAGCTACGGGGCGCTCGCCACGACACTCGCTTCAGGGCCGCGAGCCATCGGCGGCGCCTGCCGGGCAAATCCGCTGGTGATCGTCACTCCGTGTCACCGTGTGATCGCGGCCCACGGCGGACTGGGCGGTTTCACTGGTGCCATCGAGGGTCGGCCGCTGGCCACCAAGCGCTGGCTGCTCGAGCACGAGACGACGGCATGACCGCTGACGGCGACCGCGCGCTGGTCGAGGGCTTCCTTGACGCGCTGTGGATGGAACGCGGCCTGAGCGAGAATACCCTGAGCGCCTACCGCGCCGACCTGACCGGCTTCGCCACCTGGCTCGACGGCCAGGGAGAGCGCCTGGCGGAGGCCCGGCGCGAGCAGTTGCAGGCCTACCTCGCCTGGCGCGTCGGCCAGGGTGCACGACCGCGAACCACGGCCCGCCTGTTGTCTTCGCTGCGCCGCTTCTACCGCCACCAGGTGCGCGAAGGGCGCCGCAATGATGACCCCAGTGCACGTATCGACGCCCCGCGGCTGGGACGGCCACTGCCGAAGACACTGACCGAGGCCGAAGTCGAGACCCTGCTCCACGCTCCGGACGTGGAGGCCACGCTCGGCCTGCGCGATCGGGCCATGCTGGAACTGCTCTACGCGACCGGATTACGGGTCTCGGAACTGGTCGGACTGCGCGTCGAGCAGGTCAACCGCCAGCACGGCGTCCTGCGCGTGGTCGGCAAGGGCAACAAGGAGCGCCTGGTGCCGCTCGGCGAAGAGGCTATCGACTGGCTCGAGCGCTACCTCGCCACGGCACGCCAGGGCCTTAATCGCGGTCACGCCGATCCTCACCTGTTCCTGACCACTCGCGGCGGACCGCTGACGCGCCAGGCGTTCTGGCACCTGATCCGACGCCATGCCGCCACGGCTGGCATCACGCGCCCGCTGTCGCCACACACCCTGCGCCATGCCTTCGCCACCCACCTGCTGAACCACGGCGCCGACCTGCGTGTCGTCCAAATGCTGCTTGGCCACAGCGACCTGTCGACGACCCAAATCTACACCCACGTCGCCCGGGAACGGCTCAAGCAACTCCACGCCGAGCACCATCCGCGCGGCTGACCCTGGAGCGTTTGCGCCACAACGGTGTAATCCCTGGCTGAAATTGGCCTCGGAATCTGGCGCCCAAGGCTGACGCCAGAATCAGCCATCCATTTCCAACAATACTCTATCTCACTGTATTTATTGCTGTTTTATTTAGAGAATGAAACTTTTTTGGCTGCCTGACTGCCGCCAGGCTTACTTGCGCCGCTCCTGTTTACGGTCCAGATTGATCACGCCCCGGGCCGATTCCGGGGCATGGGTCGGTGAGACCCGGGTTCGCCAAGGAAGGCGGGCAGGCCGCGCCAGGGAGGGGGCGGCAAGGGTGGTCTGGCGGCGAAACCGCTTACCACCCATGGCAGGCGGCAGGAAGCCGCCGGACTCGCCGGATTGCGACCCGCAGGGCCGATCGCCATGGACGGCGATACATGACGGCAGCAGGAAGCCAGGCGACCACGGGCGGCCCTCGGGCCGCCCGTTTTTTTCTACTCACCCGGCAGGACATTCTCCCTGTGGGTCGGGCTTGAGCCCGACAAAGCTTGTCCGGGAGGCACTCAACTGTCGGACTGAAGTCCGACCCACACAGGTGCTCGCCGGGCTTCCCGACCGGTTCCAGCAACCGATCGACAGCGATTCAGTCCCCGCGGGCAAGCCGTTTCAGTTCGTAGAGCGCCTCCAGCGCTTCCCGCGGCGCCAATGCATCGGGATCGAGTAGCGCCAGGGCGCGGTGGATGCGGTCATCGGGAGCTTCGAAAAGCCCCATCTGCCGGGCAGCCGGCCCCGGCAAGGCCTCGACGTGGGGATGACCACGCGCTTCCAACTCCGCCAGGCGCCGTCGTGCCGCCTCGATCACGGTTCGCGGCACCCCGGCCAGGGCCGCGACCTGCAGACCGTAGCTCTGGTTGGCCGGTCCCTCGCGCACGGCGTGCAGGAAAACGATCCGCTCACCGTGCTCGACCGCGTCGAGGTGGATGTTGGCCACCGGGTCGATCTCTTCGGCCAGCGTGGTCAGCTCGAAATAGTGGGTCGCAAACAGGGTGAACGCCCGTACATCGCGTGCCAGCCGCTCGGCACTGGCCCATGCCAGCGACAAGCCGTCGAAGGTACTGGTACCTCGACCCACCTCGTCCATCAGCACCAGCGAACGGTCGGTGGCGTTGTTGAGGATGTTGGCTGTTTCGGTCATCTCGACCATGAACGTGGAGCGACCGCCGGCCAGGTCGTCGGAGGCGCCGATGCGGGTAAATATGCGGTCGAGGGGTCCGATCTCGGCGCTTCGAGCAGGGACGAAACTGCCCGCGTGGGCGAGCAGCGCGATCAGCGCGACCTGGCGCATGTAGGTCGACTTTCCGCCCATGTTCGGGCCGGTGATCACCAGCATGCGCCGGTCGTCGTCAAGCTCGAGGTCGTTGGCGACGAACGGCTCATCCTGTGCCGCCTCGACGACCAGGTGCCGACCGCCTTGAATGCGCAGACCCGGGGTGGCGACCAGAGCAGGCCGACAGAGGTCCAGCGCCTCCGCCCGCTCGGCTAGCGTCACCAGCACATCGAGTTCGGCCAGCGCTCCCGCTGCCGCGTGCAACGGGTCGAACTGTTCGGCCACCGTGTCGAGCAGGAGTTCGTACAGCGCCTTCTCACGCGCGAGTGCCCGCTCGCGTGAACTGAGGACGCGATCCTCGAAACCCTTCAGTTCCGGGGTGATATAACGCTCGGCGTTCTTCAGCGTCTGCCGACGCTGGTATTCGGGTGGGATCTTGTCGGCATGGCTGCGGCCGAGCTCGATGTAGTAGCCGTGGACGCGATTGTAGCTGACCTTCAGCGTTCCCACCCCAGTCCGTTCCCTTTCGCGTGCCTCCAGATCGGCCAGGTAGCCGTCGGCATTGCGGCTCAGGCCGCGCAGCTCATCGAGTTCATCGTCGTAGCCCTCGGCGATGACCCCGCCGTCGCGCATCACCGCAGGTGGCTGCTCGACCACGGCCCGTACCAGCAAGCCGTGTACCGCAGGCTGCTCGACCAGAGCGCCGGCGACAGCGTCGAGCAGTGGCGCCACCAGCTCCCCGAGCCCCTCATGCAACGCCGGCAAGCGGCCCAAGGCATCGCGCAACCCGACCAGGTCGCGCGGCCTGGCACTGCGTAGCGCGACCCGGCTGAGGATCCGTTCGATGTCAGCCGTACCGCGCAGCACCTCGCGCAGGCCGGCGTGGGCGCTCGCCTGCAGCAATATCTCGATCGCCTGGTGGCGCAGACCGAGGGTGGCGTGGTCGCGCAGAGGGCGCTGCAACCAGCGACGCAGGCAGCGCCCGCCCATCGCCGTCACGCTGCGATCAAGCACCCCGACCAACGTCTGCTCGTCGCGACCACCGAGATTGCGGTCGATTTCCAGGTTGCGCCGGCTCGCGGCATCGAGCACCAGGGTCTCGTCGTGGCGCTCCACCGCCAGGCCGCGCAGATGCGGCAGCGCGCCGCGCTGGGTGTCACGGACGTACTGCAGCAGGCAGCCGGCAGCACCGACGGCGAGTTCGAGCACCTCGCAACCGAATCCGGCCAGGTCACGAGTTCCAAACTGGGCGCACAGTGCACGTTGTCCGGCGTCCGGATCGAAGTGCCATGGCGGCAGGCGACGCAGCGCCGTATGCGCCCCCCCGGCGACCAGCGGTTCATCATCGTCATCGGGCACCAGCAACTCGGCAGGATCGAGCCGGGCCAGTTCACCGCGCAACGCATCGTGCCCCGTCACCTCAAGCAGAGTGAAGCGTCCGCTGCTGAGATCGAGGGCGGCAATGCCAAACACCTCGCTACGCCCGAGCAGCGCCACCAGCAGGTTGTCGCGACGGTCGTCGAGCAGCGCCTCCTCGGTCAGCGTCCCCGGGGTCACCACCCGCACCACCTCGCGCGCGACCGGCCCCTTGCTGGTGGCCGGGTCTCCTACCTGTTCGCAGATGGCGGCCGACTCACCGCGCCGGACCAGCTTGGCCAGGTAACCGTCGATAGCGTGAACCGGCACCCCGGCCATCGGAATCGGGTTGCCACCCGACTTGCCACGGGCGGTCAGCGTGATGTCGAGCAGCTCCGCGGCACGCCTGGCATCGTCGTAGAAGAGTTCGTAGAAATCACCCATCCGGTAGAACAGCAGGGTATCCGGATGCTCGGCCTTGATCGCCAGGTACTGCTGCATCACCGGGGTGGGCCGGTTGTCGGGATTCTTGGCGGGGCTGGGCATCGCGGCAGTTTAGCGAAGGGGCCGCCCGGGCGGCCAGCACAAACGCTTGCCCACCACGGGCACCCTCCCCTAGGCTGGCCATGGAGGCCCGAAGAGATGGATGAACTGCAGGCAGTGGCGACCCGGATCGCCCATCAGCTCGAGGAGCAGGGACGGCTGATCGCCACCGCCGAATCCTGCACCGGCGGTTGGATCGCCAAGGTATTGACCGACATCCCCGGCAGCAGCGGCTGGTTCGAACGCGGCCTGGTGACCTACTCCAACCGGGCCAAACAGGAACTGCTGGGCGTGCCGGAGACGCTGATCGAGGCCCACGGCGCCGTCAGCGAGGTCGTGGTTGCGGCTATGGCGCGCGGTCTGCGCGAGCGGACCGGGGTCGACGTCACACTGGCGGTCAGCGGCATCGCCGGTCCGACCGGGGGATCGGACGACAAACCGGTCGGCACCGTCTGGTTCGCCTGGGACGACGGCGCCAGCCAGACCGGACACATCCTCTTCGCCGGGAACCGTGAGACCGTCCGTCGCCAGGCGGTACAGCACGCCCTGCAACGGCTCCTCGAACTGCTCGACACCGGCTGACGTGTCGCGGCTGTTCTTCGCCCTCTGGCCAGACCCGTCACTGCGCGACCGGCTCGCGACCTGGGCCCGCGACCATGCGCCCGAGGGCGGCCGGCCGGTCCCGCCGAACAACCTCCACCTGACCCTCGCCTTCCTTGGCACGTTGCCGGAAGAGCGGCTGGATGCCGTCCACGCTGCCGGGGCCACGGTGTGCGCGGCACCGGTGTCGCTGGTGCTCGCCCGGGTCGAGCACTGGGCAAGACCACGGCTGCTCTGTGCCGTACCTGAGGCCGGGAACGAGGCGTGTGCCGCGCTGGTGGGCTCGCTGCGAAACGCCCTGGCCACGCACCGGCTGCCGGTGGAATCGAGGCCGTTCCAGCCCCACGTGACGCTGGTACGCAAGGTGCGCAAGCCGTTAATGGACTGCGATTTCAGGCCTGCACAGACCTGGGCCTGCGACCGTCTTGCCCTGGTCATTTCGGAAAGCACCCGGGCCGGGGTGCGCTACCGCGAGTTGGCCGGGTGGCCGCTGGGTGCGAGCAGATGACCTGGCTCACTCCATGAGCCATTACTATGACACCCTTGGTATCCAATCTACCCCACCACAGGAGGGCACCAAGGTGGCCAGGATACCCACGGAAATCCTTCAAATTACTGATTACATAGTGTTTTTCATGCAGCCCTCGGCCGTGTGCACGCGCCGCGCCCCGAGCAGGCCGTCACCGAGATCCGACACCCGGTCGCGCCAATCGGCCATGGCCCGCCCCCGGGGGCTGTGAAATAATCGACGCTCGACGACCCTCCTCTTACATTTCGCCAGGATCCAGAAAAAGCTATGGACGACAACCGACAGAAGGCCCTCAACGCCGCCCTGACCCAGATCGAGCGCCAGTTCGGCAAGGGCGCGATCATGCGCATGGGAGACGGCGGCGCCATCCGTGACATCGAGGTGGTGTCGACCGGCTCGATCGGGCTCGACGTCGCCCTCGGCGTCGGCGGCCTGCCTTACGGCCGGGTGGTCGAGGTCTACGGTCCGGAGTCTTCCGGCAAGACCACGCTGACGCTGCAGGTGGTCGCCGAGGTGCAACGCACGGGCGGCACCGCGGCCTTCATCGACGCCGAGCACGCCCTCGACCCGGCCTACGCCGAGAAGATCGGTGTCAACGTCGACGACCTCCTGGTGTCGCAGCCCGACAACGGCGAGCAGGCATTGGAGATCGCCGACATGCTGGTGCGCTCGGGCGCGGTCAACCTGGTGGTGGTCGACTCGGTTGCGGCGCTGACGCCCAAGGCCGAGATCAACGGCGAGATGGGTGACTCCCACGTCGGCCTGCAGGCGCGCCTGATGTCTCAGGCGCTGCGCAAGCTGGCCGCCAACATCAAGCGTTCGAACACGCTGGTGATCTTCATCAACCAGATCCGCATAAAGATCGGCGTCATGTTCGGCAGCCCCGAGACCACCACCGGCGGCAACGCACTGAAGTTCTACTCCTCGGTTCGTCTCGACATCCGCCGCATCGGCGCCATCAAGAAGGGCGACGAGGTGATCGGCAACGAGACCCGGGTCAAGGTGGTCAAGAACAAGGTCGCACCGCCGTTCAAGAAGGTCGAGTTCGAGATCCTCTACGGCGTGGGCATTTCGCGCCATGGCGAGATCATCGACCTCGGTGTCGAACAAGGCTTAATCGACAAGGCTGGCTCCTGGTACAGCTACAACGGCGAGCGTATCGGCCAGGGCAAGGAGAACGTGCGCATCTTCCTGCAGGAGAACACGGAGATGGCCACGGAGATAGAGCAGCTGATCCGGGCCAAGCTGCTGCCACAGACCGATGCCGGTGACCCTGACAAGCCGACCGAGGCCAGTGAACCCGTCGAAGCCGAAGCCTGACGACGTCGACGCCCTGCGCCAGCGCGCCCTCGGCCTGCTCGCCCGGCGCGAGCACAGCCGTACCGAACTGCTACGCAAGCTGACCGGACCGGAGACCGATGCCGTCAAACTCGAGGTGCTCATCGAGCACCTCGCCACGGCCGGCCTGCAGTCGGATACCCGTTATGCCGAAGCCTTCGTCCGTAGCCGCATTGAGCGCGGCCACGGACCCATCCGTATCCGCCAGGAACTGCGCCAGCGTGGCGTAGCCACTGATACGGCCGAGACCGCGCTGAACGAGGCCGAGGTCGACTGGAGTACGCAACTGGCCGCGGTGCACCGCAAGCGCTTCGGGTCGAGCCCACCCGCCGACCGTCGCGACCTCGCCCGCCGTGCCCGCTTTCTCGCCCAGCGCGGCTTCGCCGCCGAGCATATCCGCGAGCTGTTGACAGACCTCGGCGAAGCGTGAACCCTTGGCGGCTGCGGTGCGGCCGCCCACCGGGTGACGTCCACCTCCTGCCCTATCCAGGCGAGCGAGCATGAGCAGCAGCAACGAGATCCGTCAGGCGTTCCTCGACTACTTCAACCAGCGTGGCCACGAGGTCGTCGCCAGCAGTCCCCTGGTGCCCGGCAACGACCCAACGTTGCTGTTCACCAACGCCGGCATGGTCCAGTTCAAGGACGTCTTCCTCGGTCACGATCCGCGCCCCTACCAGCGCGCGGTCACCTCGCAGCGCTGCGTTCGCGCCGGGGGCAAGCACAACGACCTCGAGAACGTCGGCTACACCGCGCGCCACCATACCTTCTTCGAGATGCTGGGCAACTTCAGTTTCGGCGACTACTTCAAGCGCGAGGCAATCCACTATGCCTGGGAGTTCCTGACCGAGGTCCTCGGTCTGCCCGGGGAGAAGCTGTGGGTTACCGTATACATCGACGACGACGAGGCCGCGTCGATCTGGCTCGATGATATTGGCATCGACCCGGCCCATTTCACCCGCATCGGCGACAAACCAGGCGGCAAGCGCTACGAAAGCGACAACTTCTGGGCCATGGGCGACACCGGCCCGTGCGGCCCCTGCTCGGAGGTCTTCTACGACCACGGCCCCGACGTGGCCGGTGGCCCGCCCGGCACGCCCGAGGAGGATGGCGACCGCTACATCGAGATCTGGAACCTGGTCTTCATGCAGTACAGCCGCACGGCCGACGGCACCATGACGCCGCTGCCGAAGCCGTCGGTCGACACCGGTATGGGCCTTGAGCGCCTGGCCGCGGTGCTGCAGGGCGTGCACAGCAATTACCAGATCGACCTGTTCCAGAAGCTGATCAACGCCGCCGCCGAACTGGCCGGTTGCGACGATCTCGACAACAACTCGCTGAAGGTGATCGCCGACCACATCCGCGCCTGCGCCTTCCTGGTGGTCGACGGCGTACTGCCGTCGAACGAGGGCCGCGGCTACGTGCTGCGCCGGATCATCCGCCGCGCCATCCGCCATGGCCACAAGCTCGGCCTCGAGGAGCCGTTCTTCCACAAGCTGGTCCAGACCTTGAGCGAAGAGATGGGCGCCGCCTTCCCGGAACTTCCAGCGGCCGGAGCGCAAGTCGAGCGGGTGCTGCGCCTGGAAGAGCAGCGCTTCGCCGAGACCCTCGACCACGGCATGCGTATCCTCGACGAGCGGATCACCGGCCTGGACGCCGGCGCCGAAATTCCCGGCGAGACGCTGTTCCTGCTCTACGACACCTACGGCTTCCCGGTCGACCTGACCGCCGACATCGCCCGCGAACGCGAACTGACCATCGACCAGGCCGGTTTCGACCAGGCCATGACGGCCCAGCGGGAACGGGCACGTGCCGCGAGCCAGTTCGCCGTCGACTACTCGGAACTGCCCGATCTCGACACCGTCACCGAGTTCACCGGCTACGACAGCCTTGGTAGCGAGGCGCGGATCGCCGCCCTGATACGCGACGGACGGACGGTCGAGACCCTCGCCGCCGGCGACGATGGCGCCGTGGTGCTCGATCGCACCCCCTTCTATGCCGAGTCAGGCGGGCAGGTCGGTGATCACGGTGAACTGCGGACTCCCGGCGGCGTCTTCACAGTCGTCGACACCCAGAAACACGGCCAGGCCCACCTGCACACCGGCCGGCTCGCCGAGGGCGCCCTGGCGGTCGGCGAGACGTTGACCGCAACCGTCGATGAAGCGTCACGCCAGGCCACCGCGCTCAACCACTCCGCGACCCACCTGCTGCACGCGGCCCTGCGCCAGGTACTCGGAGACCACGTCGCGCAGAAGGGCTCGCTGGTCGAACCTGGCCGGCTGCGCTTCGACTTCGCCCACTTCGAGCCGGTCATACCTGAACAACTCGACGAGGTCGAGCACCTGGTCAACGACCGGGTGCGAGCCAACGATACCGTCGAGACCGCGGTGATGGGTTACGACGAGGCGGTCGGGGCCGGCGCCATGGCGCTGTTCGGGGAAAAATACGGTGACAAGGTGCGCGTGTTGCGCATCGGCGACTTCTCGACCGAGCTCTGTGGCGGCACCCACGTAAAGCGAGCCGGTGATATCGGTCTGTTCAAGGTCGTCACCGAGGCCGGTATCGCGGCCGGGGTGCGCCGCATCGAAGCGGTCACCGGCGACGGCGCCATCGCCCGCATCAGTGACGGCGAGCGACGGCTGGGCAGCGTCGCCGAGCTGGTCAAGGGCGACCGCGACTCGGTCGAACAGAAGGTCTCCGCCCTGCTCGAGCGCACCCGCACGCTGGAGAAGGAACTCGACCGGCTGAAGCAGAAGCTGGCCAGCAGCGCCGGCAGCGACCTCGCCTCCCAGGCGGTGCCGATCGACGGCCTGCAGGTGCTTGCCGCCCGCCTCGACGACACCGACCCGAAATCACTGCGCGGTACCGTCGACCAGCTCAAGCAGAAACTCGGTACGGCAGCCGTCATCCTCGCCGCGGTCAACGACGGTCGAATAAGCCTGGTCGCCGGCGTCAGCGACGATGCCACCGACCGCATCAAGGCGGGCGATCTGGTCAACGCCGTCGCCACACCGATCGGTGGCAAGGGGGGTGGCCGCGCCGACATGGCCCAGGGTGGCGGCAGCGATGTCGGCGCCCTCGACGGGGCGCTTGCCAACGTGACCGAATGGGTCAAAGACCGGCTCAACTAACCGGAACCCTTTATTTATCCTGTATTCTGGTGTTTAATGCGCGCCTTTTCAGGCGGCGGAAATCATGGCCCTGATCGTCCAGAAATACGGCGGTACATCCGTCGGCACCACCGAGCGCATCGAGCAGGTCGCCAGGCGCGTCGCTGCCGCTCAGGCACGCGGTGACCAGGTCTGCGTCACGGTCTCGGCCATGAGTGGCGAGACCAACCGCCTGGTCGAACTCGGCAAGGCGGTCGATCAGAACGCCGCCCGACGCGAAATCGACGTCCTGCTCTCGACCGGTGAGCAGGTGACCATCGCCCTGCTAAGCATCGCCCTGCACAAGCTCGGCTGCCCGGCGCGCTCGTTCACTGGCCGCCAGGCGGGCATCCGTACCGACGATGCCCACAGCAAGGCGCGCATCCTCGACATCGACGCCAGCCGCCTGCGCGATCGGCTCGAGTCCGGCGAGGTCGCGGTGGTCGCCGGCTTCCAGGGCACCGACGCCGACGGCAACATCACCACGCTCGGCCGTGGCGGCTCGGACACCACAGCCGTCGCCCTGGCCGCCGCGCTCAAAGCCGACGAGTGCCAGATCTACACCGACGTCGATGGCGTTTACACCACCGACCCGCGGATAGAGCCGAATGCCCGTCGCCTGGAGCGCATCACCTTCGAAGAGATGCTGGAGATGGCCAGCCTTGGTTCGAAGGTGCTGCAGATCCGTGCGGTCGAAATAGCCGGCAAGCACAACGTTCCGCTGCGCGTGCTCTCGAGCTTCGAGGACGGCCCCGGCACACTGATTACCTACGAGGAAGATGGGATGGAACAACCGCTGATCTCCGCCATTGCGTCCAACCGCGACGAGGCCCAGCTGACCATGGCCGGCATCCCGGACAAGCCCGGCATCGCCCACGCCGTGCTCGGCCCGATCGCCGACGCCAACATCGAGGTCGACATGATCGTCCAGAACGTCGGTGACGATGCCACTACCGACCTCACCTTCACCGTGCACCGCAACGACTACGAGCGTGCGCTGGAGATCGTCACTCGCGTCGGCGAAGAGGTCGGCGCCAGTAACGTCACCGGTGAGAACACCATCGCCAAGCTGTCGCTGGTCGGTGTCGGCATGCGCTCCCACGCCGGGATCGCCAGCCGCATGTTCGAGGCGCTCGCCGGGGTCGGCATCAACATCCGCATGATCTCGACCTCGGAAATCAAGATCTCGGTGGTGGTCGACGACAAGTTCCTCGAGCTAGGCGTACGCACGCTGCACGAGTCCTTCGACCTGGCTGAAAAGGCCTGACTCAGGGCACTGACCTTACAATCTGACGATCCCCTACTAAAATGACCTCTTGACGAGAGGGTGTAAGCGCAACACTCGGCCGCGGTCAGAGAAGCTGAGGGATGGCGCCATAAAAGACCAAGGAAACGGAGGCTACCGCGATGCTGATATTGACCCGCAGGGTCGGCGAGACCCTGATGATAGGTGACGAGGTCACCGTGACCGTGCTCGGGGTCAAGGGCAACCAGGTGCGTATCGGCGTAAACGCCCCCAGGGAGGTTGCCGTACACCGTGAAGAGATTTACGAGCGCATCAAGCGCGAGCAGGCCGGCGAGCCCCCCCAGGACAGCTGATTCCGCACGTCATCCCTTGTCCTGACCCCTGCTGGCCGGTATCCTTTCCGCTCTCTCGGCGCCACAGGCACCGAGCATGAATCCGGAGAGATGGCCGAGTGGCTGAAGGCGCTCCCCTGCTAAGGGAGTATGGGTTAATCACCCATCGAGGGTTCGAATCCCTCTCTCTCCGCCATAAGTAATATCGCCGAGCCCGATCAGGCTCGGCGTTTCTATTTACGTACACCCGCAGAGGGATTTGAACCCGGTAGAGGGTTCGACAAGCCCATGCACCGCATGGGCACAGAACGCTGCCGCAACGCGGCGGCGGCCCCGAAGGGGTGAGCCCGCGAGGCGGGCGAATAATCCCTCCCTCATAAACACCACGCAACTAGCAAACGGCTCGAGTGTCTTATTCACGTCCAAGGTGACGAAAGTCCCGATGTAAACCCTTCGGCTCGACAACCCGTCCCCTTAGGGGTGAGGCGCGTAGCGCCGAATCATCCCTCGCTCTTCGCCAATAATATACTACTGTAATAATTAGCTTTTTTATTTCTGCTCTCGATGCGGTGGATCGATATCTGAGCCCCCAACCCCCTTAAGTAATGATTTTAATCTCGGGGCGGCTTGACACTTATTGGTGAAAAATCAACTAGTAGCCCAAATGCCAATAATCAAGTGCTGGATTCACGAGAGAGTTACTATCGCCAGCGGAGGGCTGCAAATTTAAATTCCCATTCGTATTGTTGAACTGAAACCTGCCATATTAGTCTGAGACAACATCACCACTGGACCTAGCAATCAATGATCCGGCTTCTCGTCATTCTGTGCATGCTGTTCTTCCAGATTGCGTCCCCCTCTGCACTCGCTGCTGATGGACATGATGGAAACTGCGTTGATTGCGAGTTGTCTGTATTGGAAGTCGTGAAATCAAGTGGCTCATGCTTGGATGAAACCAACTGCTCAGACATGACTGAAAACTGTACTACCCACTGCACCCCAAGTTTTCTCATCTTCACATTTCAGCTAGATCCCTTTACCTCAACCAACTCGCTATCTCCCAGGCTTTCCACACCTGTCTCCGATACGCCACCCGACCGCCAGCTCCGACCTCCCATTTCAGTCTGACCACGTGAATTACTGATCTTCGACCGCACTTCATTGCGGTCGTAACGGTACATCGACGTGCCCCGGTTCGAATCACCGAACCCAGACAGGAATGGATGATGCGATCTACCCACAAGGCTAAGCGGTTGCTGCTGCTTTGCGTGATGCTCCTGCCATTGGCAGCCCAGGCCACACGAATCGATACCCTGAGTCATATCCACGGCGTGGCCTTTGCTCCCTCGGATAACACACGCCTGTTACTGGCCACCCATCACGGCCTCTACCGGGCCGAGTCCCACGGCCGTGCCGCACGGATCAGCGCTTCCCGTGATGACTACATGGCCCTCGTGGCCGACCTCACGACGCCGGGTCGGCTCTACGCTTCCGGACACCCGGCGACGGGAGGCAACCTGGGCCTGGTCAAATCGGTCGACGCTGGCAAGCAGTGGCAACCCTGGTCGGACGGCTTTGAGGGTCCTGTCGATTTTCACCAGCTGGCCATCAGCCCGGTCAACCCGGACGTTATGTACGGCGTTCATCGCACCTTGCAGGTCAGCAACGATGGCGGCCGCAGCTGGCGCCCGGTCGGGCCTCCCCCGGACAAGATGATCTCGTTGGCCGTCTCGTCGGTAGACCCGAAGCGCCTCTACGCCGCGACGGAACACGGTCTCAAGGTCAGCCTCGACGGCGGCTTCGAGTGGCAATATGCGGCCATGTTCAAGGACCCCGCCAGCACCGTTTTCGCGACAGCGGACGGTACAGCGTATGCCTTCGTACTCGGCCGCGGCCTGCTCATGGCCGAGGAGCCAAGCTTCGGCTGGAAGGTCCTCTACAACGGTTTCGGCAACCACTACCCGCTTCAGATCGCGGTCGCACACGACGATCCGGACCGGCTGGCCGTCCTGACCCACACCGGCCGGCTGTTCACGAGTCAGGACGCCGGGCGCAGTTGGCAGCGGTTCGGGGTGCCCGAGCCCGATGCCACCGCGGCCAGGGGCGGCCGAATTTACGCGGAATACTGCACGGGCTGTCATGGCGTTGATGGTGTCGGAGAGACTCCCGGTACCAAGACAGCACCGACCGACCCGAAACAGCTTGCTCCCGCACTCGACGGCACCGCACACGCCTGGCACCACGACGACGCCCAACTGCAGCAGACCATCCTCGAGGGTGGCATCGCACGTGGGGGACGCATGCCGGCCTGGAACACGCTGCTCAAGCCCGATGACGCGCTCGACCTGGTGGCCTACATCAAGACGCTATGGGGTGCCCGCGAGCATGCCTGCCAGGGGGCCAAGCACATGAACTGCGACTGGTCACCAGAGGGGTAGGCGATGACATATCGAAACGTAATGATCGCCCTTCTGGCGACAGCGTCCGTGATCCTGCTCTCGGGCTGCGGAAGCGGGAGCGACGGTGATGCCGAGCGTCTTGCTCGACTCGGCCTGCCCGTTGCCGGTTACAGTCCGGATACCAACCGTGGTGCCAAGGGCTACGCCTCCAACTGCCGCGAATGCCACGGTCCGGGGGGGCGTGGCACGGACAAGGGCCCCCCGCTGATCCACGGCTACTACGTCGCCAGCCATCATGCCGACTTCGCCTTCTACTCCGCGGTGAAGAAGGGCGTGGTCCAGCATCACTGGGAATTTGGAGACATGCCGCCTCAGCCCCAGGTGTCGCCAGAACTGGCGGCCGACGTCACGGCTTACGTGCGTGGCCTGCAGCAGCGGGCCGGACTTCGCTAAGGAGTCGCCATGTCCAGCATCGAGACACCTGATAGCTACAGCTACCCGTGGTACGTCAGGCTCTTCTTCTGGAACCAGCGACGTCGCTACGGTGCCATTCTAGAGCCTGCGCGACTCTGGGGACGCAGCCCACGGGTGTTCGCCGCGCTGGCTCTCCTTTACGGTGCACTGGACCGTCGCAGTTCACCGCTGTCGCCCGCCCTCCGCTCCCTGGTGACGGTGCGGGTATCGCAGATCAACTGGTGCGCGTTCTGCGTCGACATCAACGGTGCGCTGGTGCTGAAGCGTGGTATCGACGAGGCAAAGCTCGACGCCCTGCCCTCGTTCCGCGACAGCCCGCTCTACGACGATCTCGAGAAGGCCGCACTCGCCTATACCGAAGCGGTAACGCTCAGCGACCTGCAGCCGGACGAGACCCATTTCTCCGCATTGCGGCGACACTTCGACGCCGACGCGATCATCGAACTGACGGCACTGGTCGCCTTCCAGAACCTGTCCAGCAAGTTCAATGCGGCGCTTGACGTCGCGCCGCAGGGATTCTGCAGTGGCCCGACGCCCGCTACAGCCCACAAGACGCAGGCAAGGTCACCGAAAATGCGTCAGGACACAGACCAGTTCGGGTGATCGACGGACACGGAGAGAGAAAGGACATGTCATCCATCAATTCAGGACCAACAGATCAGACCACGCTCAAAAGGACCATTCGTGTCGATTCGCTTGCACCGGAGAGCGCCGAGGACCTCGAACTTCTCCGTTCTCACGAAGGAGTTCTCAGTGTGTCGTGGAATGCGGCGAGGACAACCCTGGCCGTCACCTACGACGCGCTCGAGACCTCATACGAGGAACTTACTCACTTGTTGGGATCGCGTGGCTGGGCACTCAACCAGGGGTGCTGGGCACGCTGGCGCGCAAGCGTCTACCGGTTCGTTGACGTGAACGTCCGTGACAACTCCCAACGCTCACCGGCCTGTTGCAACAGGCCGCCGCCGGGGGCTGGGCGAGTGTCTACGCGTGACCGTTGAATCGGGGACGAAGGGCCCGACGTTTATCGAGTGTCTCAATGCCAATGTCATTTCACATTGGTATGACACACAAGGAGTAACTGCATTGAACACCATCCCGCCCGAAGCGCACCGCGGTATCCGCCATCAGCGCCCATGGAGGCGCAGCCTCGTGGGAGCATTCGCCTGCATGCTGTCACTCGCAACTGCAAGCCATGCCGCCAACACCAGCGCTGAGGAACCCCGCTACAGGGTTCCGTTCAGCCTGGCCTTCGGCAAGACGACGTTCAAAGCCCAATGTGCCGAATGCCACGGTGGCTGGGCCGATGGAACCGACAAGGGCCCACCCCTGGTTCATATCTATTATGAGTCCGGCCATCACGGTGACCCGGCCTTCCGCCAGGCGATCAAGGGAGGCGTCCGTCAGCATCACTGGCGCTTTGGTGACATGCCGCCCCGTCCCGAGGTCGATGACAGGCAGGCAGGTGCCATCATCAAGTACGTTCGCTGGTTACAGCAACAGAATGGCATCCGATGATGCCCGACCAGGCTCGGCAGCAGAATATATACGCGGCTCGGACCTGAACTTCGCTGGTGATCTGCAGTCCTAATTGGCGCCGAGGGAACATCTAGGGACACGGACTGTTGGACAAAGTCTGCACATCGCATCCATTACCGCTCACAAGGCCATTGCAGTGGCTGACGCTGCTGCTCGTGCTGGCTGTCGGTACAGGTCTTGCGCATGCCGCGCCGTGCCCGGTACCGGCGGCGGCCTCACAGCTGGGCCTGTCGTCGATCGAGAGCGACTGCGCCATTTCGACAGTTGCCGGAGCCCCCTGCCGGCTCCGTCAACACCGGGCCGTGGATATCCCGTGCGCACCTGAGACCCTGCCGTCAGGCGGATCACCCCTGCCAGCGGCACCGACAACCGTATCACTGCTGCCCCGCCCGGCAGAAGCCGGCCCTGTACGCATCGACGTACGAGACGCTCCGGCGAATCCTGTCCCCCTCTACCTGAGACTTCACCGACTGCTCATCTCTCACCCAGCCTAGGTTCTCTCGCAATCCGCCGTGCGCACATGCGTCCGACGAACCGAATTTATTGCCGAGAATCCGAGAGGTGAGTCATGAAACATCGAACCTGGAGCCTTTACCGGGCCCTGCTGGTCTTGCTCGTGGGGATCGCACCCACATTAGCTAGCGCCACCGATCCCGCGACCAGCGGGTCGACCGTCTACCTGCCCAACGACTCCGGGATCGTCCTGGTCGATTCCGGATCTCACAAGCGGATCGGCAGCATCGCTGGAACCGACAACACTCACGGCCTGGCGATCACGCCCGACGGGCGCACGCTGGTGGCCGGCAGCTTGCTCGCCCGCGCTCCCGGCACACCGACACCGCGTCCGTCAGGCATCTCCGAACAGGATCACCAGGCGCACCACAGCGCGACCGAAGTACCCGCGGCCACCTCGGGAGGTGTGCTGGGCACTCTCTACCTGATCGACGTCCACCGGGGTGAGGTGACGCGGCGGATCGAGGTGCCAGGCGCCGTACACCACACCTTGGTGACACCGGACGGTCGTTACGCCGTCTCGACCCATCCAGCACTTGGCGGCGTGAGCGTCGTCGATCTTGCCACCGGGATTTTTATCCGTCAGATCGAAACCGGGGCCGCGCCCGACTACCTGGTTGCTAGAGGCGACGGCACCAGGATTTACGTCAGCAACAGTGGCAGCGGCACGGTTAGGGAAATCGACCCTGCCAGTTGGCAGGTGACCCGCCAGTTCGTCGTCGGAGGCTCTCCCGGGCATCTCGTGCTATCTGCCGACGAGACGACGCTCTTCGTCGTTGACGTCGCCTCGGGTAGCGTCGTCTCCGTCGTACTGGACACCGCACAGGTGACACAGCGTTACCCGGCTGGGAATGAACCCCATGGCATTGCACTGTCCGAAGACGGCAGCAGCCTTTTCGTCAGCAGCCTACAGGACAACAGCCTGAGCGCCGTCGACCTCGCAACCGGGAAGGTGAATACGCGCATCATCGATCCCTCGCCATACCACCTCACGACGGTACCAGGCACCGGGAAACTCTACGTATCGAGCCGTTCGGTGCCACGCGTCTGGGTCGTCGACCAGAAGACCTTGCATGTCGACAGGGTGATCGCGACCGACGGCATTACCCACCAGATGGTAGTGCGCAAGAACCCGCGATTCGCGAACAAACGATCGTAATCCAAGGCATGGAAAAAGTGGAATTACCTACTAACCATCCCATTCGACAAGGAGAGAGCAATGAAGACAACCACGCTGATCGTAGCCACGGCACTGGCCATGGGCAGCCTACCGACCCTGGCTGCTTCCGACGCACCGCCTGCGACCGCGCCTCAGGGCGGCATGGCCATGATGCCGATGATGGGCCAGATGCAGCAAATGCATGGACAGATGGCGCAGATCCTCGCAACCGAGGACCCCACCGAGCGCCAGCAGCTCCTGCAGGAGCACTTCGAGAGCATGCAGGGAATGATGCAGATGATGAACGGCATGATGGGTGCGCAGAGCACCATGATGGGAGGAATGATGGGTGGCATGACACCCGGTCAAAGAGGAATGCACATCGGCCGTGATGCCGTCCCGGGCCAGCCTTGCGCGATGACCGGATCCCGGGGAGGGATGATGAGCGGATCGGGCCATATGGGCGGCCCTGCTGGCATGGCGATGGGCGACATGCACGGCCAGATGCAAGGGAGGATGAACCTGATGCAGGAACGCCTCGACGCCATGCAACTCCTGATGGACCAGATGCTGAAGAACCAGCAGGAGAGCATGCGCAGCATGCCTGGCATGGGGGGGTAGTAAGCAGTCGCCTTTTGGCTGTCAGGGCGGGGCGTCTGCCTCGCCCTGGCTCTGCTACTTAATGAGCGCTGAACACAGCGCTTGAATTGACACGCACGGCCGACTCCATCGCGGCGGCTAGGGAGATTTAAACAATGATGTACGGTGACTGGGGCAACGGTTGGATGGGCTTTGGCGGCGGTTTCGTCATGCTCCTCTTTTGGGGACTGGCGATCTTCGGCCTCGTGGCATTGGCCCGCTGGGCCGTCTTCAAGTCAGGCAAAACCGGGCAGCCACGCGAGTCAGGGCCACTGGAGATCCTGCAACGGCGCTACGCCAGCGGCGAGATAGATCAGCAGACCTACCAGCGCATGAAGGCGGAGCTGGATACCAAGCCATGACTCCAGCCAAAACACTTCTCATAGGCCAGAAAAAAGATCCGTAACCACGAAGCATTCCATGCCATGACACACCTAAAGCCACAATTGAGCCAAGCGATATCGACTGTGACGCGAGCCACTGGACACCCAACCGACTCACTAATGATCAGATCACAACGGATGGATTCCATGAGTCATGTATCCAGATAACAGCTGATGACAGAGATCTCTGGTATTGGCATTATCTCGGCTTTCCTCGCCGGCATCATTTCGTTCCTGTCACCGTGCGTACTGCCGCTGGTGCCTGGCTACCTGTCATTCATTGCTGGGCAATCGCTCGACGAGATCGAGCGGCACCTGTTCAGCCGTGAGCGGCTGGCGGTCCTTGGGCTCAGCTTCTGCTTCGTTCTCGGATTTTCGCTGATCTTCATCAGCCTCGGAGCGGGCGCTTCTGCCGTCGGGCAATTCCTCTCCGCCTACCGCTACGAGACCAACATCGTCGGCGGGGTCGTGATCATCGTGTTCGGTGTCTTCATGACCGGACTCGTCAAGATCTCATGGCTAGAGCGGGATTTCCGTTTCCACGGACTTGGCGGCGGCGGTCGGGCGCTCTCCGCCGTGCTGCTCGGCATTGCCTTTGCATTCGGCTGGACTCCGTGCATCGGCCCGATACTCGGCGCGATCCTGGCCGTGAGCGCATCCTCACCCGGCTCCGGCACGGCACTGTTGTCGATCTACTCACTCGGCCTCGGGATACCGTTCATCGTCGTCGCCCTGTTCACCGACTGGTCGCTGCATCACATCCGGCGGATCCGCCACTACGGCCCGAACCTGCACAGGATCGCCGGCATCCTTCTGATCACGATGGGCCTACTGATGGTTACCGGGAAAATGACCACACTCTCGATCTGGATGCTCAAGGCCGCGCCGTGGCTCGGCACGTTGGGCTGAATCGCCTTACCTGAACGGAGATACCTCATGAAAATGCCGAAAATTGTTGCCGTTGCCACACTGACCTGGGGCCTCATTTTGTCTGGACCCGCAACCGCACAGGGTACGCCGTCCTCGACCGACCTCGTCGAACAAGTCACACAGGCCGTGCTCGATACGCTGCGCAAAAGTGGCGAACTCGACCGTGCCATCGACAAAGGGATCGAGCGCTACGTCGAGCGACAGCGTTCCATACGCGCCGAGCAGGAAGAGGCACAGCGCCAGCGACTTGCTGTGTCCCTTCGACCGGCCGATCCCGATCGCGACCACATCTTTGGTGATCCCGGCGCGCCGATCTCACTCATCGAATACTCCGACTTCGAGTGCCCGTTCTGCAAGCGCTTCCACCCGACGGCGGAGGCATTGATCGCGGCCTTCCCGGGCAAGGTCAACTGGGTCTACCGCCACTTCCCTCTCGACTTTCACAACCCCGCCGCCAACCGTGAGGCCGAGGCTTCGGAGTGTGTCGCGGAACTGGCCGGAAACGACGCCTTCTGGCGTTACACCAGCGAGGTCTACAAGGCGACACCGTCGAATGGCGAAGGAGTCGACGAAGACGGGCTCGCTCAGCTAGCAAAGGATCAAGGCGTCGATACCGGTCGCTTCACCGAGTGCCTAGCGTCACGTCGCCATGCCAAGCGAGTCGATGACGATTTCCGTGAAGGCCAGGCCGTCGGTGTTACCGGCACGCCAGGTAACTTTCTGCGCGACAATCGCAGCGGCCGCGCATTGGCCCGTCCCGGTGCTGTCGATCTGGATCGGCTCAAGCGCGATGTCACCTCTCTGCTCGGCGATGGTGCATGAAGATCGGTCACGAACACAGCAGCACGCCCAGGTTCTCTGGGCGGTTGCTTGCCATGGCCGGAGTCGTCCTGTTCGCAGGCTGTTCGTCGGGTAACGAGGAACCCGTAAATGACCGCTGGTTCAGCGCGCAACAGGCCTCCGAAGGCCGTGAGCTGTTCATTGCCAACTGCGCGTCGTGTCACGGCACCCGTGGTGAAGGAACTGCAGACTGGAAAAAGCGCGATGCCGAGGGTCGCCTTCCGCCACCCCCGCTCAATGGCACTGCACATGCCTGGCATCACCCGATCGACGTGTTGAACAAGACCATTGTGGCCGGCGGGGCCCAGTGGGGCGGGACCATGCCGCCGTTCAG
>CAXMPC010000102.1:0-15415 GCA_964195335.1 uncultured Gammaproteobacteria bacterium
TGCGCGCCCCGGACCACGCCCGGCTGCGTCCCTGGCGATTCCTGGTCGTGGAAGACAAGGCGCGCCTGCAACTCGGCGAGCGGCTGGTCGAGGTCGCCCGCGGGGCCAACCCGGAACTGACGGAGCAGGAGGAGATCAAACTGCGCAATGCCCCGATGCGGGCGCCGCTGCTCGTGGTCGTCGCCGCACGGCTTCAGGAGAGCCCGAAAGTGCCCGAGATCGAACAACTGCTGTCGGCCGGCTGCGCGGCGCATGCCATCCTGCTGGCCAGTCATGCCCTCGGTTTCGGCGCCATCTGGCGCACCGGACCGGTCACCTACCTGCCTGGGCTCAGCGGTGCGCTCGGCCTGTCGCAGCAGGAACGGGTGGTCGCCTTCCTCTACCTGGGCACCGTCGCCGGCGAGCCGAAGCCGCTGCCACGGCACGACCTTGACGATTTTGTCGTCAAATGGGGTGAGTGAGGCCTCGATTGTGACCGTCTCAATGGACAAAATCACCGCCACCGTACTGCTCACAGGTCTGCTCCTGGGCGCCTGTACAGGGCAGGGCGGCACACGCCCGGCCGACGTCGCGGTCTATCAGGTAGCGCCGCCATACGCCTACGAGTTCATCGCCACGGTGCGCACCGAGAGCCAGGCGCCGACTCGCAACGAGGCACTGGCCGACCTCCGCGAGCGTGCGGCAGCCGTCGGCGCCAACGCCGTCATCGTCAGTGATCGCGGGAAATCGACCGGGCCATTACGTGGCGTGGCGATCCGGCTGCAGAGATAACTCGATTATTATAATTTCCACCTCTAATTTTATGAAAAGCCATGGAGTCCGGTCCCGAATTTGGGAAGGAAGGCATGAGAGCGTATACGTGTCTTGTAGGATTTACGCTACAGAAACGGACGCTACCTGATCGATGCTTTCCGCGACCGTGGCATCGATATCAGCATCGATGATTTCGGTACCGGCTACTCGTCGCTGAGTTACCTCAAGCGCATCCCGGCCAACTACCTCAAGATCGACCGCAGCTTCCTGCAGAACATCACCGGACCGGAATCGAACAACACCGTCGATTCCGACATCGTTCGCGCCATCGTCGCTTTGGGCAAGAGCCTCGGCATGGAGATCATTGCCGAGGGGGTCGAGATGGCCGGGCAACAGGAGTACCTCAACGAGCACGGCTGCTTCCTGGCCCAGGGTTTCCACTACTGCAAGCCGCTGCCGGTCAACGATCTCGAACGGTGGCTGGGGAACGCGGCTCAAACCTCTGCGCCATCGTCGGAGACCCGCAACTGAAGTTCTCGGCTGTCGTTTGCGTCCCGTGCTAGACGAATAAGCCTGATTTCAGAGTCAGCCCGCGGCCAGGGTCGCCGGGCTCAGCAAGGCCTCGAGTTCGGCGAAGCTCTGCACCGCACCGCTCGGCTCGATTTCGATACCAAGCTGGCGGCCGATCTGGGTGATCGAGAACAGGCCGCGCAGCAGCATCTCGTCGCCACCCGGATTCTGTTGCACCACAACCGCGTGCTGGCGTGCCGATTCGCGCAACGTCTGGATGATGTCGCCTACATGGGCCCGTTCGACATCCGCAAACTGCAGCACCTCCATGTGACTCTTGGCGGTCATGATGTCGGCGATCTGGATGGTGTCGCGGGTCACCCGCTGCTCCGAGGCGAAATGAATTGGTTTTTCGCCATTGATGTCACGCGAGGTGACCAGGCCGACAATCCGCTGCCGATCATCGATGACCATCAGCATCCTGACGCCGGCCCGGATCATCAGGTCCAGGGCCTCGTCGAGGCCGGCACCGGCACGGACCGTCACCAGGCGGCTCTGCGATAGGTCGGTCATCACTTTGAGGGCAGGGCTGTCCGAGTCGACCGAGCGATCGCGGCGACGGTGGTAGGTGAGCAACTCGAGGTTGGCGGCGAGTGGCTGCGTGGTCAACTGGCGGAATGTGTGATCAGACATGTAGTACCCCCTCTGCATGAGATTTAACATGTTTTAGGTAAATTTAGTAGATGTTGTAGATCATGGGTCTGCAGCCAGTCTGAACCCTATCGTCGAAATGTATGCTTCTGTGAATAATGTGCCAGACGCTCCAGAGACATTGACGCGTCTACGGCTGGCGCGGATTTCGTGCGGCTTGCTTTCCCATGAGCCACCGCGAAAGACAAGGCTTCGGTTTCTATGTTGGTAGTGTTCCAGACATTTCTGTTCGCCGCCCACAGAAGCGGACATATAGTAAGGGGAGCAGGTCATCTCCCAGGCATTGCCGCTCATGTCGTGGATGCCGAGCTTGTTCGGCACCTTGCTGCCGACGGGTGCCGTGGCAGATGTCCGGTAGACGGCAACCTCGTCAGGCTCGTCACCACCGCAATACTGTTCGTCACGACCGCCGCCACGGCAGGCGTATTCCCATTCGGCCTCGGTCGGCAGGCGAAACGAGGCGCCATACTTGTCGCTGACCCAGTGGGCATAGGCCCAGGCATCGTCCCAGTCGACGTTGATGACGGGGTGCTTGCCCCTGCCCATGCCATCATCATCCGGGAGGTCGCGCCCGGTGGCCCTGGCGAATTCATCGTAGGCCTCGAATGTGACCTCGTAGCGATCGATCCGGAACGCGTCCATGCAGACCCGGTGGAATACCTCATCCGACTGATGCCCGGGTGAGCCCGGCTCGCTGCCCATCAGGTAGCAGTCGGTCGGCATGAACACCATCTGGTGGGGGCCATGAGTCTGGGTCGAGGCAAGCTGTCCTGCCTGCTTGGTCGCAGCTTGTGCCGGAACGGATTGGCTGCCAGGTGTCGGGCTGGTCAGCATCGCGATCTTGGCGTCGGCGGCTAAGGCGTAGGGGGTGTCGGAGAACTGTTTTTTGTAATTTCTCAGGGTTTCGAGGTCATCGCTCTCCTTGACCGTCAACCAGACCTCGTGGGCGATGTCGGTATGGGTGATGGCCGTGCCGGCCGCGGCAGGCGCTGTCGACACTTTCGGTGTTGGTACTGCCTGAGGGTTGAAGTAGAAATCCCCCTGGATCGACGCCAGGCTCCAGGGGCGCTGACGACCGTTGGTGCGCTCGACGACATTTTTCGTGACGTTCTTGATCACCTGTTCCAGGGTCAGGTTGGACATCTCGAGGGCATTGAGCAGGGCCTCGGTGAATACCCCGTGTCCTCCTGACGGACCGTCCTCCGCCACCTGCCCCTCACCGGCCGCGTAGATAATGGCGGTGCCCTTGGCCCCCGACGGAATACTGGTGACGGAGAGGCCACGGGCGGCCGAACGGGTCCGGCGCGGCAGTGGATTATCACGACAGGCGTCGAGGATCAGGATATTCAGGGGATTACCCGACCGGGCCATGCTCTCGAGGATGCGACCGGCGTCGATCGCTTCGGCCTCGAGATCGTCATCGATCTCGATCTGGGCGTCGGCCGGGATAAGGTAGTTGCGGCCATCGGACTGGATGCCGTGACCGGCGAAGTAGACGACGCCTGTTCCGCCCGATGCAAGTCGGTTTTCGAACTCCGCCAGCGCCCGGTAGAACTGTCTGCGGCTGGTCTGGCGACGGAGCATCACCTCGAAATCGAGCCTGGTGAGTTGGTCCGCGATGGCCTGGGCGTCGCGACCGGCGTTGGCCAGGTCCGGGAGGTGCGTGTAGTCATCGATGCCGATGATCAACGCCACGCGGCTGGCAGCATTGGATGGCAAGGGGAGCCCAAGGATCAAGGCAAGTCCGCAGATGAGGAATGGGTGTATGAGAGGTCTCATCTGAATTCCATTCTGCTGCCAGAGTCGCAATCCGTACCGATACCAACCTGCTAACAGGACGTCATAAAACGTTCTCGATGACTACGCATCGGCCAGCAGATCAAGCAGATATGCCGCGTCACCCCTGCAGCCGGCGGCGGTCATCAGTTCAAGTCTCTCAACAACCGTGAGCTGTTTCGGCACCAGGTGCAACTCCAGTTTCCAGGTGCGGCCCTGTGATGGTTCCACGGTGACCGTCACACTCTCTCCGGTATTCCACGAGTCAGAGAGGTTGCCCAGGTCGAGGGTGTAGAAACCGGCAAACCAGGAACGGAACCGCTTGGACTCGTCGGGCAACCGAATTTCGACACGTGCCGTGGCGAGACTCTGTTCGGCTGTCCTCAATAACATCATCGCGTCTGGGCCGGGAATGCAGCGGATAATCTCGCCGTTGATGTCGACTTCCTGGCCAGTCGCTTGTCCGGAAGCGGTCACGCTACGGCTGGTTCCAGGGGTTTCGGCCTGTTCCGGTGTCGCCATCAGGGATGCCAGCCGGGAGACAAGCCCGGTGTCTGCGGCCCGGCTCTCTGCCGTGCCGGTAGCGCCATCCTGTAGCGTGCCGAGATCAACCGTCCTTGGTCCTTTGAGATCAAAGGTCACGCCCGCATCGTTGATCAGGCTCAATTGCTCCCCTGCGATGAGGTTCAACCGGGTATGGGCCTGGAGCAGCAGATAACGTGGAAACTTGCTGCTGTTCGAGTCGATCACCAACCAGTCGGCCATGACCTCGGTGAAGGTGATGAGTGACAGGAGCAGGATGGCCAGGCGCAGCTTGGATTTCATGGCGCTCACTTGCTATCGAGAATGATGGTGGTGCCGGTGTGGCCGGCTTCCAACCGTTTCAGGTGCATCGTGATGACCGTGTCCTCCGGAGCTTCTTCCTGAAGACTGCGGAAGGTCTGGAGTACCTGGTCACGATGGCCTTCCCCCTCGAGAAGCCGGTATGCCTCGACATAACGGGCGACCTGTCCGGGAACCTGGTCACGGATTTCAATAGGTTCGAAGACTTCGATTGGTTGGGTTCGGCCCTTGACTACCACTCTCGCCACGGGCCGACAGGGATGAGCCGAGGCGAGACTTGCGGTCGTCTCACTGATACAGATGAGCGTGCCAAGATGCCGGTTGGCGCCTTCGAGACGTGAAGCAAGATTCACGGCATCACCGAGTGCCGTGTAATTCTGGCGCTGTTCGCCGCCGACGTTGCCGATCACCGCCTCGCCGCTGTGAACGCCGACACGGGTCTCGCCGAGTTCCACGCCTTCTGTAGCAAGTTGGTTGCGTAGCGTATTGGTGAAACTCTTGATCTCTATCGCGGCGGCGACGGCGCGGTCTGCATGATCAGTCTGTGGCAATGGGGCTCCGAAGAAGGCCAGTACGGCATCACCGATGAACTTGTCTACGGTTCCGTCGTGGTCGTGGATGATCCGTGTGACCCCGTCGAAGTAGCGGTTCATCATGCTGACCAGCTCAACCGGGTCCATATTTTCCGACAAGTGCGTAAACCCGGCGATATCGGTGAACAGGCAGCTGATAGTCGTACGCTGGCCATCGAGTAGATCGCCGGTCGGGGTGTCGACCAGCTGGTCGACGATCTGCGACGGCACGTACTGGGCGAAGGCTTTCCTGACGCGTGACCGTTGTCGACGCAGTTGCCGGCCCTCGACCAGGGCACCGGAGAGCAGTCCGAGCGCCAATGCCATCGCCGGCATCACCAGCGGCAGGAACAGGGTGGTCATGGCATACGCGGCCACGGTGGCTGACGCGTAGAGGAGCAGGATCAGCAGAGCAAGCAAGCCCTGGACGATGAGCCTGATGTCGAGCAGGCCGATAAGCCAGCCGATTCCCGCCAGCAGCAGTGCCAACACGAGGTCGACCAGCAGGGGTGTCGTAGTCAACGAGCGCCCGTCGATCAGTTGCGCCACAGCGTGACCGTGCAGGGCAACGCCGGGCAGGCCGTCGGCATCCGGGCCGAAAAGCGCGAACGGTGCACGGTGCATGTCACGCAGCGGACTCTGCACGCCGATCAGCAGCACTTTGTCCCTGAACCTGTCCGGATCCTGCAGCAGGATCCGGTCGACGAAGTTCAGCGGGTAGCTGGCAAGCCACGGCTGACCATCCGGCATTTGCGGTGAATAGGCCAGCGGGTGTGGCAGGGTCGCCGGCTCTTTGCCGACGACTCCGGCCAAGGCTGCCGCCAACGGCATGATGCTGTCGTTACCGAAGGGCACGGGAAGTTCGCGCACCACGCCGTCCCGACGGTCGACCAGGAAAGTGGCCAGTCCGCGATGACGTGATTCGAGGAAATCATTGAGTCTGTTCGCCTGGTTGGGACGCAGGCCATGCTCATCATCGATCCAGGCATAAAAGACCGGGAACGGCATGGTGTCGAGCGTTTGCCTGAGTTCGTCTTCACCGCGCGCCTGGTGATCGAACAGGATGTCGATGCCAATCGCGGTCGGCCCGGCGTGGCGCAGCGGTTCCAGTTTTCTGGCGAGGTAATGGCGATCGATCGGTACCCGGCATTCGAGACGGTCGAGGTCGGTCTCGGTCACGTAGAGGATGGCTACATCTGCGGGTTTCTCTGCGACGGGTGGCACCAGATAATGACGGACATCTCGGGTCCAGGCTTCGGTGGTTTCCAGAAAGTCAGTTCGGTTCTGCATCAGCATGACCGCGATGGCGACCAGGACAATCCCGCCGGCATGAATCGGCCATTTACTAGCTATCTGGCTGTAGATCTGCATCAGGAACGGCAGAATCGCGTACTGAACAGAGGTAGGGCCGGTGCCTTGGGCACCGGTTTGCGTTTGTTCTTGATTGATGGTGATTGTGCCATCGGGTCGGAATCCGGACTGTTGTTATTGTCGTGTCGATTCCATGCTAGCGAGATGGGCGACAGTTAGAAAGCTGGCGTCAATTGCACCTTGAGTTTTTCAGACGGTCTGGACTGTCACCACCACTGAAGAATTGACTCATGAATGCGGCGTAGTCAGGGTCATCCCAGATCGTACAATTCTTTTTCTCAGACGGCCTTGGCTGGAAATATTTCTGGTTTCCCACCGGTCGCTGGTTTTCCTTGGCCAGGGACGTCGATGGCCTGGCCGGCTCGATCGTGGGCTGCCGCTCAAGCGATTCGAGCATGGTGTCGGCCGCCATGGCGTACGGAGTGTCGTGGAACTGGTCGCGGAAACGTCGAATCATCTCCGGATCGTTCGACTCCTTGACCGTTTTCCAGATTTCACTAGCCACTTTCATGCGATTGACCTGGCTGCCGTCAGATTCGCCAGGTAGCGTGTCGCCGGTCAACGGTTCCTGGTGGTAATTGAAGATAAAATCGCCCTGCAACGACGCCAGGCTCCATGGCCGTTGTCTATTGTCGGTCCGGGCCAGCACGCGTTCGGTGACCTGGCGCACGACCTGCGTCAGCGTGAGGTTGGGTTGATCCAGGGTCTTGAGTAATTCGTCGGTGAACACCCCGTGACCGTCGGGAGGCCCGTCCTGGGCGACCTGGCCTTCGCCGGCGGCATAGACGATGACGGTCCCATTGGCGCCGGACGGGATGTTTGCCACCGTCAAACCACGCGAGGCCGAACGCGTTCGCCTCGGCAACGGGTTGTCGCGGCAGGCATCAAGGATAACGATGTTGAGGGCGTTGCCGGCACTGGCCATGGCATCCATGAACGTGGAGAGCCGGATCCCCTCGGAGCGCAGGTCGGCTTCGACCTCGAGCTCGGCGTCGACGGGGATCAGGTAATTTTCATTGTCGGACTGGATGCCGTGCCCGGCGTAGAAGAGCAGGCCGGTGCCACCCTGTGCGAGGCGGCCCTCGAATTTTGCCAGCGAACGGAACAGCTCGCGCCGGTTGGTGTCTCGTCGCAGCTGGACTTCGAAGCCGAAGGTCTCGAGCTTGCGGGCCAACGCGGTAGCATCCCGCCCGGCATTGATGAGATCGGGCAGTTGTGAGTAGTCGTCGTTGCCGATGACCAGCGCCAGCCGGCGTTCGGCCTGGGCGGGCATACTCTGCATCATGGTGACCAGGAGCAGGGTGCCAACCCGGAGGGACAGTCTTGGCGTCAATGCGGCCATGATTCGACTCATTGACCGGTCATCGTCTCGGTCAGGAGACCGACCTATCCAGTAAACTATAGTCCGCTTCGGGTTTCCCGATTCCGTCGGCAAGCGCCCCGTGCCCACGTAGTGGCTGGCTCTGCCCCCTGTCTTCCGTCCAACATGTTGTAAACAAACGGTATGTCCCATTGATCGCCCTGCGTAACATCACCCTTCACCGTGGCGGCCGACCGCTGCTCGAGGCGGTTGACCTGATGCTTCATGCCGGCCAGAAGGTGGGTATCACCGGGGTCAACGGCAGTGGGAAATCGAGCCTGTTCGCGCTGCTGCTCGGTGATCTTCACGCCGAGACCGGCGAGGTCGAGTTGCCGGGAGGACTGGTCGTCGCCCACGTGGCACAGGAGGTCCCTGGAGGCGAGCAGGTGGCGCTCGACTTCGTGCTCGAGGGTGATGCCGAAGTGGCGCGCCTGGAAGGCGAACTGCGGGCGGCAGAAGAGGATGACGAGGGCACACGCCTGGCCCACCTTTACGCCGACTACGAGGCTCACGATGGCTACCGGGCACGGCCGCGGGCGGCGACCATCATGCATGGCCTCGGCTTTTCCGCGGAAGAGCAGCAACGGTCGGTGGCGACGTTTTCCGGTGGCTGGCGTGCACGCCTGAACCTGGCGCGGGCGCTGATGTGTCCGTCGGACCTGTTGCTGCTCGACGAACCGACCAACCACCTCGATCTCGACGCGGTGATCTGGCTCGAGGAGTGGCTGCAGCGCTATGCCGGGACGTTGCTGCTGATCTCGCACGACCGCGACTTTCTCGACAACGTCACCGGCAGCATCGCCCATATTGAAAACCGGCGGGTGACGCTCTACACCGGCAACTACGCCCAGTTCGAACGCCAGCGGGCCGAGCGGCTCGCCCAGCAGCAGGCCCTGGCCGAACGCCAGCAGCGCGAGGTGGCGCACATCCGTTCCTTCGTCGAGCGATTCCGTGCCAAGGCGACCAAGGCGCGTCAGGCGCAGAGTCGGTTGAAGACCCTGGCACGCATGGAACTCGTTGCTGCCGCCGAGATCGACTCCCCGATCCGTTTCGAATTCCGTACCCCCGACCGCTGCCCGACCCCGCTGCTCAAGCTCGAGGAGGCTAGTGTCGGCTATGACGGGACGCCGATCCTGGATGGCATCGAGGTGACGCTGACTCCCGGGACCCGGCTCGGACTGCTCGGGCGCAACGGGGCCGGCAAGTCGACGCTGGTCAGATTGCTGGCCGGAGCCATGGCGCCGCTCGCCGGCTCGCGTCACGAAGCCCGGCACCTGGAGGTGGGCTATTTTGCCCAGCACCAGCTCGAGGCCCTGCGTCCCGACGACAGCCCGCTGCAGCATCTGCAGCGCCTGGCGCCGACCGCGCGCGAGCAGGTACTGCGCGATTTCGCCGGTGGTTTCGGTTTTCGCGGTGAAGATGCCCTGCGCCGGGTGGCGACCTTCTCGGGTGGCGAGCGTACCCGGCTGGCGCTGGCGCTGCTGGTCTACCAGAAGCCGAACCTGTTGCTGCTCGACGAGCCGACCAACCATCTGGACATGCTGATGCGCGATGCCCTGGTCGAGGCCCTGCAGGAGTTCCCGGGTGCGCTGGTGGTGGTTTCCCACGACCGTTACCTGCTGCGTGCGGCCACCGACAGCCTGGTGCTGGTCGCCGACGGTTGCGTGTCGCCGTTCGACGGAGACCTCGATGACTACCGCGACTGGTTGGCCAAGGGGAGTTGGAGCAACGTCGACAAACCTTCTTCAGAGCCACGCAGGCTGGCCGCCGTTGCGTCGCCCAAGGTGCAGAAGCGTGCGGCGGCTGAGCGACGCCAGGCCCTTTCAAAACAGCGCCGGCCACTGGAGCGCAGCCTGCAGAAGCTGGAACGCAAGCTGGAGGAGTTGCAGCAGGCACTGGTGGCGAGCGAGGAGCGTCTCGGTGAGCCAGCCATTTACGAGGTGAACATGAAAGCGGAGTTGTCAGCCGAAATCGAGCAGCGGAGTCAGCTGCAGACCGAACTGGCCTACACGGAAAAGATGTGGCTCGAGGTGGGCGAAGAACTCGAGCAGATCACTGCCGGTTGATCCATCGCCGGGGGGGCGACGGTCTGTGGCAGAATCGAGAGCAAGCACAGGGAGATCCGCGGCTTCCGGAGCGCGGTGCGTGAGCCATGACCCAATCCACCGATGTTGCCGATCGTCTTGCCCGCGCCAAGTGGGCCTACGTTACGCGTAAC
This sequence comes from uncultured Gammaproteobacteria bacterium, assembly GCA_964195335.1. Lineage (GTDB taxonomy): Bacteria > Pseudomonadota > Gammaproteobacteria > QNFN01 > QNFN01 > QNFN01. The sequence goes on from CAXMPC010000102.1 coordinate 10,115, forward strand.
GTCGAGCGTGATCAGGCCAGCCAGATTCTCACCGGAGACCTCAGACCGTGTGCCGGCGACCTGGTACTGGCGCGGGTCGACCAGCGAGGTCAGCACCGGCGCCTGGAACTGACCACCAGTCGTCGCGCCGAACTGTTCGAAGGTGACGAAATCGTCGTCGCCTACGCTGATCGCTACGCCCCGGACCAGTTTGAAGGCATGGTCCCGGACCACCTCGGCCGCTGCCGCCTGGTCGCGGCGGGTGGTATCGCCGCCCGGTTGTTGCACGCCCACCAGCGGGTCAAGAGCGCCACCAGGATCACGCCGCTCGGTCTGCTCGCGGACAGCGCTGGAGAACGCCTGAACCTGCACCGTTTCCGCCTGTCCACGCGGCGGGAGATCGCCCCTGAACCGCTTTTCCTCGCTGTCGCCGGTACCGCGATGAACTCCGGCAAGACCACCGTCTGCTCCAACCTGGTCAAGGGACTGGTGCGGCGCAAGCTGCGGGTCGCCGCCGCCAAGCTGACCGGCACCGGTGCCGGGGCCGACTACCGTTCCCTGGTCGATGCCGGGGCCGAGCCGGTGTTCGATTTCGTCGATGCCGGCTACGCCTCGACCTACCGCCTCGATCGCGCCTCGGTGTGGAAGATCGCCCGTACCCTCTGTGGCCACCTCGCCGCAACGCAGCCGGACGTGGTCGTGCTCGAGATCGCCGATGGCCTGCTGCAGGAAGAAACGGCCGCGCTGCTCGCCCGCAAGAGCTTCGCCAGCCGTCTCGACGGTGTCATGTTCGCCGCCTACGACGCCCTCGGTGCCAAGGCCGGCATCGCCTGGCTGGAGCAGCGGAAGATCCCGGTGATCGGTGTCACCGGGGTGCTGACCAGTTCACCACTGATGGTGCGCGAGGCCCAGCGTGCGACCAACCTGCCGGTCTACGCCACCGAGGCGCTGCGCCGCACCAATGTTGCAGCGCTGGTCCACAATTGCCTGCAGGCACGTCGCCGCCGCCGCGGGTCGCCATGACTGGCCTGCCGCCGATCTTCGACCGGCGCCGGAACCGGGTTTTCGCCCGGCTGGTGCTCAACGGCCTGTTTCAGGCCGCGGCCATCGTTGGTGCCATGCTGCTGGTGCGCCACGCCTTCGATGTGCTCCTCAACCCGGCCTTCGACGATCCCGAGGTGCACCTGTTCGATATGTCCGAAGTCGGGCAGATCGCATTCTTCGCTTGCGGTCTTCTGGCCTGCACCGGGTTCGCTGCCCTGCTGCGTCTGATCGAGCGGGTCGATGCCGAGCGACTCGGCCAGGGATACGTGCACCGGATCAGGCTGCTGCTCTACGACAGCATGGGCAAGTTCGCCCCCCGCGCCCTGGCCGCGCAGAGCACCGGTGCGGTGATGCTGCGCTTCGTCGGCGATCTCAATTCCCTGCGACGCTGGGTCAGTCTCGGCCTGGCTCGGGTCGTCGTCGCGGCGATCGTGGTGCCGGTCACGCTCGGTTTCATGGCCTGGCTCGATCCTTGGCTCGCCCTGGGCTGCACGGTGATCCTCGGCATAGGCCTGGCCGGGAACCTGCTGCTCGGCCCACGCATGCACCATACGGTGGCCGAGGCCCGCCGGCGGCGCGGTCATCTCGCGGCCAACATCACCGAGAAGATCGGCGCCTTTGTCGTCCTGCAGGTGTTTGACCAGGTGCGCAACGAGCGCAGCCGCTTCAGTCGTCACAGCCGCCGGCTTCGTGACGCCATGGTCGAACGCGCCCGTCACTCGGGCCAGATGCGGGTGGTCACCGAAGGAGCCACGGCGGTGTCGATGGCGCTGGTGCTGTCACAGGGGGCGCTCGAGGTGTTCTGGGGGATAACCACATCCGGCAACGTGGTCGCGGCCCTGGCCGTGGTCGGTTTCCTGGTCGGCCCGCTGCGTGGCCTGGGCCGGGTCCACGAGTACTACCAGGCGGCGCGGGTGTCGCGCGACAAGGTGACCGATTTTCTGCAGACCCGGCGCATGCGTGGCCGCTCGTCACGGCGCGCCTCGCTGGAGATGGGGGTCGGCCGGATCGAGTTGCAGGATGTCCGGGTCAAGGGTGCGTTGCACAGCGTCTCCGCCAGCGTCGAAGGTGGGCAGCGGGTCGCGTTGCTCGGGGCCAACGGTGCCGGTAAATCGACCTTGCTCTACGTCATCGCCCGACTGGTGGATCCCGACGGCGGCAAGGTGATGATCGACGGACAGGAACTCGCCGCCTGCAACCTGGCCTCGGTGCGGCGCGCGATCAGCCTGGTCAGCCCGGACCTGCCCCTGCTGCGCGGCACTGTCGGCGCCAACCTGCGCTACCGCTGGCCCGACGCACCGGAAGAGGAACTCGCGCGCGTGCGTCGAATCTGTGGCCTGGAGAACCTGCTGGACAAGATCCCCAACGGTGAAAACTTCAAGGTGCAGGAGGGCGGACAGAACCTGTCGCTCGGTCAGCGCCACCGCCTGACCATGGCGCGCGCCCTGCTGGGCAACCCGGAGATCCTGCTGCTCGACGAGTTCGACGCCAACCTCGACGCCGAGACCGGCGAACTGCTCGATGACGTACTGCACGATTACCCGGGCACCGTGGTCATGATCACCCGAGCGCGGGAGCGAATTGCGCGAGCCGACCATGTGTGGCGACTCGAGGAGGGGCGTATGGAGGATGACGGAACCGGGCTTGGGGTCCGGCAGGACAATCCGGATGCTGGCCTGGATGGTGGCTCGACCAACTCACCGACAGCGGAGAAGGCGTCATGAACGGTCCACTGGTGCCAGGCCTCTGCACCCGCCGTACGGTCGAATCGACGCTGCCGCTCGACTACTTCATCTACCTGCCGAAGGCCGGGATTCATGACAACCGCGTTCTGGTCTCGGTCCACGGTATATCGCGTAACGCCGAGGAGCATGTCATGGGATTTGCCCCATGGGCCGAACGCTACGGCACGGCGATCATCGCTCCACTGTTTCCGGTCAACGAATTCCGCCGTTACCAGCGACTCGGTGTGTCAGCCAGCGCGTCGCGCGCCGACCTCGCCTTTGACCGCATGCTCGATGACGCGGCGCGATTGCTGGGGATCGATCTTTTGCCGTTGCGAATATTCGGTTTTTCGGGAGGTGGGCAGTTCGCGCACCGTTATTCACTGTTCTACCCGCGGCGGGTGGCGCGCCAGGCGCTCGGCGCTCCGGGCTGGTACACCTTCCCCGACCCGGAACATCGCTATCCCCTGGGCTTGCGTATTGCCCCGCCGGAGTGGCCGAAGCTGACCTTCAACCCGACCCGGTTCCTGCGCATTCCGACGCTGGTGTTGGTGGGAGAGAACGACGACGTCCGCGATGCCGAACTCAACCGGACACGCCAGGTCGACGTCCACCAGGGACTCAACCGGATGGAGCGGGGAGAACGCTGGGTTGGCGCCATGCGCGGTCTGGCGCGGGCGTATGGGCTGGCGCCCCGGTTCAATCTCAGTATTGTGCCGAAGGCCGATCACGCCTACGCAAGCTACCTGGCGCAGCCGTCGTTTGCCGAGGCGATCTTCCGCTTCCTGTTCGATGACGAGAAGCCGTGAGGGCACGGGGTCAGGCGGCTGTCAGATATTGAACCGGTTGCCTTCCCAGAAACGGACGTAATCCACCGTCGGCTGGTGCTGGCCGTTTTTCCTGACGATGTACTTGCGGTACCCACCGTCGGGTTCGCGGACGATGATCCGGCACTTCTCTCTCAGGGCCTCCATCCGCAGGCATATGCGGCCTTTCCTGTTGACACGCCAGCGACCGAGGCGTGTCGTTCCATCGCGTAACTGGCGCACTTCACCGTCGGGGCGGTAGTAGGTGAGACTGCCCCGTTTCTTGACCAGCGTCCGTGATTCGATAGTGCGCCCCAGGAACAGCGCCCTGACTTCATCGGCGCTCAGCGTGGTCGCTGGGAGCGATATCTGGGGTTTGTCCAGGCCGGTGGCCTTGTCAGGGGTCGCGACCGGCCCAGGTTCCGGACCTTCCCGTGTCGCCTTGTCGCCGGAAAAAATGAGGAACAGCAACAGCGCCGCTCCCGCAGCAACGCCTAGCGGCAGGATCAGTCGCTGCACTCTGGCCATGGCGGGTCGTGCCAGCAGCTACTTTTCCAGGCGGTTCTTGAACGAGACCAAACCCGCACCCGGGCTGTAGATGTAGCGCTCGTAAAAGACAATCTCGCCTTTTTCGTCACGCAGCGTCCAGTCGAACTTGAGCGAGTGATAGGTGCCTTTGTACTTGAAGTCGAGCCGACGAATCTTGATCGTCGCAACGCGATCGACGGGACCACGGTCGGTGTACTCAATGAATTTGAAGGTTCGTTCCTCACCACGTTTCCACGGACCGAGCGGGAAGATCACCTCGCCCGAGAAGTAACGGTCACTTTCTCCGGGTCGCGAATCGAAAACTCGTCCGAGGCCACTTCGTTCACCGGTGATGGCGTAGAGCTGCTTTTTCTCGCCGCTCTTCTTGCTTTTGGTTCGTTGGTAAACCGTCAGGACCTTCCCTGTCTTGGGGTGCCTCCACTGGGTCGGTCCGGTGATGGTCCGGGTGCCACGTTTGCCGCCGGTGGAGGTGACAGGTTGCATACGTAATTGCTTCGTGCCGTCCCAGTCGGTGCCGGTCCAGAGCTCGACAGGGATGTAGCGGACGCCGTTCTCGACCACCGGTTGCATCGAAGCACAACCAGCGATGGAGAGCAGCGTGACAAGAGCGGATATAAGGTAAATGCTTCGGATCATGACCTGCCTCCTGCATGAATCGGGATGTCCTTCCCTGTTCGACTGATGATAACGGCTAATGTCGGAAATCAGAAATGCTGAATATTACTGATCAGGCACGGCGAGAAAAGATTCATCAGTCATCCCGCAGGTTGACCAACAAAACCTCCAGCGCGACCAGCGACCCCGGTGACATATCGGCTCGGCGAGCCGCGGTGTCAGGAAGGAAATGAGGCCGGCTTCGATGCCTGCTAGTGATGCTCCAGCCAGGATCAGTCAAGGCAATACCCCTCCTGCCGATCCCGGCGCCTCGGTCAGCCCATCATCCCAATGCGGCTACCAGGCCGTCGCAGGGAAATGCCAAATCCGGTCAGTAACGAACCGAGCAAGATGGCGCAACCTCCGATGATCCAGACAAGCACCTGGGGCTCGAATAGAATGGCGACGCCAATCAGGAACAGCAGGAGTCCTGGCACCAACAGGAAGAGACTGAATCTTGCTCCCGATCCTGATCCGGAGAGCATGCCCTGGCACATCCTGGCCATCGGACAGGACATCATGGTTGTCGGTTCGGTCAACCGTTC